>JAAZIZ010000184.1 GCA_012800565.1 Lentisphaerota bacterium | reverse complement strand
CGAACAGATAGAGGTCCTGGCCGCGCATTTCAAGGCGGCACTCATGCCGCTGCATATCCGGCAGAGGGCCAAGTTTTTGTACCTGGCCGAGGTATATCGCGGGGGTATTTTGCTGGCTCGCCTCCCGGATGATCGGAAGCGTCGCGCCGGTGCAGCGACGGATGGCTTCCTGAACCAGCTCTGCCATCGGCAAAATCAGATTGCTCGAGGTGGTATCCGGAATAACGATGGCATAATCTGACTTGCCGGCAGCAGCAATGGTTGCCCCGGCGGCGCTCAAGGCAGTACCGAGCAGGACTGCCAGGCAAAAACATTTCTTCATACTTGTTTATTCCTCCTGTCTGACTCTGAAACTCACTCCGCCCTAAACGCGCCAGCAACAGTTGCACCTTTCAGCTTGGCAGTATATAATAATGCGGAGCTAGCACCAGCATTACCCCGCCAGCAAGCTTATCAATGCTTCAATTTACGCCGGGTTCTGCAGAAATCAACCCGCAGAGCAGTTTTTCCCGGGGAAAACCTGGTGCAGATGCCCCAGACTTTCGCAGCGCAATTTCATAACCAAGGCAGAGAGATGTTTGATGTGCATGAGTTCCGGTCGCCCGGGGAACAGTTCCGGGGAGTGGATTTTTGGATGCTGAATGACGCGCTGGATGATGACAACATGCGCTTTCAGCTGCGCGAAATGCACCAGAAAGGAGTCAGCAGTTTTATCGCCAGGACCTATATCGGCCTGAAATCCGACTATCCCGGCCCCGGTTTCAAGAAAAAACTGTGGACTGTAGTGGAAACTGCGCGTGAACTCGGCCTGAAAATCTATCTGCAGGCAGGCTATATGCCTGAAGCGGTGGTCGGTTTACCCCCGGAATTTGCGGCCGCATACGTGGATGAAAAGGACGGTCAATATTCGATTGAGCACACTGAAATTTTTGTCGATATGCTCAATCCCGAGGCGGTGTGCTACTACTTGCGCCAGGCATACGAAGAGATGTGGGCGGAATTTGCTCCGGAATTCGGCAAAACCATCCTGTCGGTGTGGGTCGATGAGCCAAGCTACAGCAAAATCGGCGTGCCCTGGACTGCGGGCCTGAAGGAGAAATTCCACGCCCGCACCGGAAAGGAAGTCGATTTTGCCGCGCTCTTCCACGATACGCCAGGCTGCGGCGAAGTGCGCTACCACTATTGGAACTGCGTAGTCGAACTGTTGCGTGACGCCTATTTTATCCAAGTGCGAGATTGGTGCAAAGCGCATAACTTGCTGTTCAGCGGACATTTGATGCGCGAAGCACTGTTCCATGGCAATTTTGCCAGTGGCGCGGCCATGATGCCTTTCTACCGCTACTTCGACATACCGGGCATCGACCACCTGACGGCGGATTTGCCTTTCCGGGATTCGCCCTTGCCACGGCGGGTAAACTCTCCGATTTATGACGCCGATCTCTACACCACACCGCTGCAATGCGCTTCGGCCGCGCATCAGGCCGGACGCAAATTCATGCTGGCGGAAATATACGGCGTGACTTCTGAAAATCTGGCATTGCGGGATCAGAAGTCGATGTACGAGAACTTCGCCGTGTACGGCGTCAATGTCCGTTCAGTGCATGGCTACTTCTACAGCTTGCGCGGTCGGGGCAAGCGTGCTTATCCGCCGCACGTCGGCTACTATCAGCCCTACTGGGAGCACTACCGGAAGCTGACTGACGAATGTGCCCGCACCGCTTATTTCATCACCCAGGGCGAAGTAGTCGCGCCAGTGCTGGTGCTGCTGCCCTGGAACACCGCAGCCACGCTCTACGCCCGCGGCGAAATAGGTACCGATGGCATTCCCGCGCTCCGGGCTTTGGAAGATCGTTTTCTCGACCTGGTAGTCCGGTTTGTGCACAGCCAGGTCGCGTTTGAATTAGGCGACGAGTTTGTCATTGCTGATACCGGCTCAGTAGAGAACGGCCGCTTCCGCATCGGTTGCGCGACCTATTCCGCCGTGGTGCTGCCCTGGGCGGGCAAACTCGCCGACTCGACGCTGCAGCTCTTGCGCCGCTTCGCTGCCGCCGGAGGGGCGGTTTTTGCTCTCGGGGAAACTCCGTGCCCGGAAGCTAAACCAATCGCCGAAGTGGACAGTTTATTGACCGAACTTGAGGCGTTTCGTGAATTCAAATTCGACAGTGACAACCCTGCCGCCTTGCAAATCCGGCATCAGCGTGAAAAGAATGGGCAGGAGTTTTTCTTCGTCTTCAACTCTGACTGCGCCAGCACCCATACGGTCACTCCCGATCGTCCTTGTGCCGAGTTGCTTTCTGACGGAACTTTCCGGAGCGCCAAGACTTTCCTCCTGCAGCCGGGCAGCGGACTCCGCCTAATCACCCAGGTCGAGGCGCCGGCCGCGCCGGAGAAGCGGCCCTGCTGGAGCTTGCGCCTGCCCGACCGCTGGCAGCTGGTGCGCTGCTCACCCAACGCGCTGGTGCTGGAATTCGCCCGCTTCCGCCGCGAAAACGACCCCGGATTCTCGCCCGATTATCCGATTCTGGCAATCCATGATATACTGACCGAAGAAGAGTACCAAGGCAAGCTGACGTTGCGTTTTGAGATCAATTGTGCCAATCCTTTTGCCGGCACATCCCTGGCCCTGGAAAATCCGGCCAGCCAGCAAATCAGCCTCAACGGACAAACCGTCCCCAGCCTGCCGACGGGATACTTCAGAGCCCGCGAATTCGAAACTGTCGCACTGCCTGAACTCAAGGCCGGACAGAATATTTTGACCCTGACATTCGATTTCTCACCGCTGGAAAAGACCAAGCACGTCCTTACCGAGCTGTTCGCCCACCTGCGCGGGGTAGAGTTGGAAGCGCCGATTCTGAGCGGCGATTTCGGGGTTTTTTCGCACCGTGAGCCGACCCGCACCAATTGCGTGCGGATGAACCGTAATTTCCACCTGGCTCCAGCGCTGCGGGAGGTGGGCGGAGAGCTGATTGATCGCGGTTTCCCTTTCTTCGCCGGGACAGTATGCCTGCGGCAGAGCTTCACGGTAGAGCGTGCCTGCGCCCGCGCGATGCTGCATATCGAACATTTCAACGCCGCCGCCGGCACGGTATTTTTGAACGGCGTGGAACAGGAAGTGCTCGCCTGGCATCCCTATCAGGCAGTGCTCACCGGTTTGCGCCCCGGTGAGAATATCCTGGAGCTGGAGTTGTGCAACAGCCTGCGCAACTTGCTCGGCCCCTCACATCGCCCCGATGGCGAGTTCGGCAGCTGCTTTGGCGGCTACGGACATCCCAACAAAAACTGGATCGGTGCCGTCGATGACCAGGGCAGGCAGTTTCCTGAATGGTATAAATACCGGACCCCGGATACCCGCGCCTGGTGCGAAGGATATTTGCAAGTGCACTTCGGCGTGGCCGGCATTACAGTTACCTGGGAGGAAAATTGAGCGCAGCGCGAACCCCAGGATAGCGCCGCGCCTCCGGCAACCATGACCAGCCTACAACAATTGCAGGCTTCCGTCTCTTGGCGGTTCAACGAAGATGAACTAACCGCCAAGAGCGCCAAGGGAATGTTACGAACCCCAGGAGGACGCCTCGCGAACCGTTATACTCTCTAATCGAAATTCAGGCAGCCGGTCGCAGGATCACACGGAATGCGCCGGAGTTTTAAATCCTGCAGCATCATGGTGCCATTCAGACCGCCGCAGCAATATCCCAGCAGCAGAGCCGTGCCGGTAAAATGCATCGCTGTATATCCGAAGCCGCGCTTGGGGTCGTCCTCCAGCAAAGTAGCCTGCCAGCTTTTGCCTTCATCGTCGCTTTCCGCCAGAACGAACGGCGTGCGCCCTGCCGTTTTGCATTCCTTCCAGCGGTAGCTGGGAATCTTACGAATCGGCACGGGGACATTCCAGCGGGGCTGGTGGTCGTTCCAGACTGCGGTCAGGCGCTGGCTGACGGGATTGCGCTTGACGCTCATCGGCGACAGCGGCGAACAGAAGTCCATCAGCGGCTTGACCTCGCCCCAAGTCTCGCCGCCATCGCTGGAGTAACATCCGAACTGGTAGTTCGAAGATGTGCGCGCCCAAGTCCAGAGGCGGCCATCGGTCAGCTCCAGCACACCTGGTTCCTGCAGTGCCCGGACGTTCTCGGGAGGGTACAAATAATCCTTGCTTAAACGCCAGGTCGCCCCCTCATCATCAGACAGAAAGAAAGTCATGCCCATAACCTTTTTTCTGTCCGGCGACTCTAGCTCAACCCAGGGCGAAACAGGAACGATGATACGCCCCGTGGACAACTGCACCAGGCGGTCGTTGCAGACCACATGGTAGCCGCTGTCCGGCAGCAGCAGGCGCGGGGTGGTCCAGGTCGCAGTCTCATCGTCGGAAAAAGTTATATATGGCACACAGTGCAGCTCTCCATCCGGACTGGTAAATTTCTCAAGATACACCAGCATAATCCGCCCGGAATGGAGGCGCAACAGAGAAACACTCATGATATTGTCAGCCTTCCCGCGGGAAAAAATAATGCGCGGTGCTTTGGGCCAGGTGAGACCGTCATCCGCGCTTTCAATCAGGGCGAGGTCGGCGTTGGCATTGTCTTCGGGGTCATGCCCATCATAACGCGTATAAATGAAAATTATCCGTCCGTCCTGCAGAGACAAAAATGCCCCCTCGGAATTGCGCGGGTTGCCAGGCTGGCTTCCGATATAGCAGACATCTTGCATCATTTTTCTTTCACTCCTAAGGTTATGGCTTGAGGCTGGCCTCTGGTGGAGAACAAGCCCTGCTGAGGCAGGCTCCACTGGTTTAGCCCGAGAATTCTGGCGCAATCCAACCAGGCGCTGCAGCTGCCAGAAAAAATAGCCTTGCTTTGCGGTTTTACAACTCAGACGAGCCTTTTCCAGTGCCCTTGAAGTACGTCCAGACGCAATTGCACTTTCAGAAATCCGCCCTTACATTAAGACGCTGAACCGATATAGAAGACAGCGGCGTTCAGCAAACCGCAGGCTCGGCCAATGCAAGGATGAATTAATTTATGAAACTTTCCCAGACCCAGGCACGCTACCAGCAAGCAAAACAGATCATCCCCGGCGGCACCCAACTGTTGAGCAAACGCCCGGAAATGATGGCTCCCGAGCTTTGGCCAGCCTATTTCACCCAGGCCAAAGGATGCGAAATCACTGATTTGGACGGACGGCGCTGGCTCGATTTTTCCACTTGCGGCATCGGCGCCACTCTGCTGGGTTTCAATGATGACGATGTCAGCGAAGCTGTGATCAGAACTGTTCGCGACGGCAGCTTCTCAACTTTGAATCCTGTGGAGGAAGTAGAGTTAGCTGAACGACTCTGCGCTATTCATCCGTGGGCGAAATGCGCACGCTTTGCCCGCTGCGGCGGCGAAACGGCAGCCATGGCCATACGCATTGCCCGTGCCGCGACCGGACGTTCGAAGGTGATCATTTCCGGCTATCACGGCTGGCAGGACTGGTATCTGGCAGCAAACCTGGAAAGCCCTGCCGCGTTGGGCGAGATGTGGCTCACCGGGCTGTCGCCATACGGAGTCCCGCAGGAACTCCGGGGGACGGGTATCCCCTGCCTGCACGGCGATTTTGCCCGCCTGGAGCAGACCCTGCGGGAGCAGGGAAACGACATCGCTGCCATTATCGCCGAGCCCTGCCGTCATGAGCCCCCGTCTCCGGGCTTCCTCGAAGCCCTGCGCCAGGCCTGTGACCAATACGGAATCACGCTCATCTTTGATGAAATAACCATCGGCTGGCGCTACCGTTTCGGAGGAGCGCATCTTTCCTTCGGAGTCAATCCGGACCTGGCCATTTTCTCGAAGGCACTCGGAAACGGACATCCGATCGGCGCTGTAATCGGCAATGAGAAAATGCGCCCGGCAGCCGAAAAAGCCTTCCTCAGCAGCACCTATTGGACCGAAAGGGTCGGACCGGCAGCCGCCCTGGCAACCATTGCCAAAATGGAAAAAACGCGGGTCGCGGAGAAAGTCACCAGCATGGGTGAACGGATTATGCGCCTCTGGCACGATAGTGCGGCGGCAGTCGGGCTGCCGCTTAAAATCACCAGCCAGTTTGGTTGCCTGCCGTCTTTTTCGTTTACCGTGCCGGAACCTAATGCCTTGCGCACGCTCTATACTCAAATCATGCTGGAAGAAGATATTCTTACCGGTTGCGCCGTTTACCCGACCCTGGCCCACGGCGAGGCGGAATTCTCCCGTTTTGCCCAGGCAGTCAAACGCGTCTTTGCGGAATTGGCACCTATTGCCGCAGAGGGACCGGACTGCGTCAGAAGACATCTGCGCGCTCCGGAAGCGCACGTCGGTTTCCAGCGGCTAATCAAATAATTCCGCCTGGGCAGCATTCATTGCCGCTGCGCAGCCAGACGCTCATACGGGTATCACCCCGGTTCTGCCACAGCGAATATGGCACGGCCAGAATCGAGGTCTGTTTCCACTGCGGAGTGGCGCTGAAATAAAGTCCGCAATCCTGCGGGAGACATTCCTGCCAGCCCTGGCCACGCAGACCGAGTGTCCCCTCAGGGAGCCCGGGCACCGGTTCCGGTTGCCACGGGCTTTTCAGGTCCAGTACCAATGCGCCGGGGTCTGCAGCGTTGTCCAGACCTTCCACGGCATAGACCAGCGGACCGCGCCGGATGGCCACCCTGCCCCTGCAGGCAGAAACGCGCAAATCCGCCCGGACGAATTCCACCGGCATATCCAGAGCGACTTCCAACTCATCGCCTTCCTGCCAAAGACGGTTCCAGGAAAGATAACCATTCTGCTGCAGTGCCTCCTGCTCCTGGCGCTGCCCATTAAGGGAAATGGTGGCGCTTGGGCACCAGCCCGGAATGCGGCAGGAAAAGGTGAACTGTTCCTGCCCATGGAAGATAATCCGGAACTTTCCGTTATATGGATATTGGCTTTGCACTTCCACCTGACAGTTCCGGAAAGCAGCCCGACCAGCCGCCGGAATTTCCAGGCGCAGTTCCTGTTCGCTGCAACTCCAGCAGAAGGTCGCCAGCTGTGGCATAAACCGGCAGAATGACGTTGGGCAGCAGGAGCAGGAAAACCAGGGACGCCGTTCCTTGGCAAACGTTTCTCCCCGCTCCCAGGTGTCGATTCCGCTTTCCAGGCGATTGATATAAAAGAAGCGATCGCCGATCAGGCTGATGCCGCTCAATGCGCCGTTGTAAAGAATCCGTTCCAGGACATCCGCATATTGCCGCTTGCCCGTCAGATTCAGCATGCGCCGGGTGAAAAAAGCCAACCCTATGGAGGCGCATGATTCGGCATAGCCATCGTGCGGCAGATGGTAATCAATGGTAAAGCGCTCGCCAATCGGAGTTGAGCCAATGCCCCCGGTCAGATACATGCGTTTTTCAGTGATATTGGACCAGATTTCTTCACACTGGGTCAGCAGGGCTGCATCCCCTGTGCGGGCAGCCAAATCAGCCATAGCGCAATAAAGATATACCGCCCGCACCGCATGGCCTTCGGCAGTATGCTGTTCTGCTACCGGGCGATGCGCCTGCAGGGCCGGCAGACGCTCTGCCGCTACCCCCTCTTCCACCTGAAAATAATTGGGCTCCTGCCCGCGTGTGCGGACAAAGAATTCCGCCAGTTTCAGATAGCGTTTTTCACCGGTGGTGTCATAGAGTTTGCAGAGAGCCAGTTCGATTTCCTCATGCCCGGGATAGCCCTTTTTCTGCTTCGGCCCCGGCCCGAAAACAGTATCAATATAGTCCGCATAACGGCACATACAATCGAGAAATTTCCTCTGTCCTGTGGCCTGAAAATGCGCGACCGCGGCTTCCATCAGATGCCCGGCACAATACAGTTCGTGATTGCTGGACAGCCGCTGCCAGCGCTTTTCCGGCTCAACCTGGGTAAAATACGTATTCAAGTAACCATCCGGCTGTTGCGCCGAAATTACCAGGTCCACATATTCATCAAGCTCAGAAGCCAGCTCCGGACTCGGGTCTGTCATTAACTGCAAGGCCATGCCTTCAAGTACCTTGGCAAAATCCGAATCCCAGAAAATATGCGGCTTGCGGGGCATGCCCGGGCACCACTGCAAGCGGAACGCATCAATGCGCCCGGTGTCGCGGCACTGCTGCACTGCGGCAGGGATAGTCACCTTCCCATTCGTATGCTGCCGGGGAGCCAGGAAGCCATCCTGCAGGCGCACAGCGGTCAATTGCGGACTGTTGTACTTGAACATAAAAACTCTTTTTTCGCTACAGCAACAAAAAGAACTTTGCGCGTTTCCTGCAATGGCGGTTATTTCAGGGGGAACCAGAATGGCTTCGAATCTCCTACCGGCCGCCATGGAATGGAGTTGTAATTCAGATGTGAGACTCTGCCATCGCAATGAACGAAATTGGCGGCATTATTATGGCGCAAGTGGATTGGCAACAGATGCTCCCAGTTTACATACGGGTTGCCATAGTTGAATTGGCTGCTTTTAACAGTTTCGCCGAGCATCGCGGTTTCCGAAGGATGCCGCCAATTGGTGTTCAGCTGAGCAGCAAGACCGCCGCCAAGACCAGGATTAAAAAAATGGTCATTGAAGCCATAGGCAAAAACTGCCGTGTCGTCTGCCGGCTGGACGACCTCAGGACAGATCAGCTTACTGCGGACTTTGTATTTAGTACTCGCATATCCGATATACTGCAAGGAGCTGTCGGTACCGGTTCCAAGATACGGGGTCAGAAAGCCAGCACTGTTGGTCAGGTAAAACCAGAATTTCTCCGGGGTTGCGTAATCCCGGTAAGGCGGAATATAGCCGCTGTTATCATCGGCATACATCAACTGCGCCACACCAATGCTGCGCAGCTTGGAGGAACAATCAAGCGTACGCGCTTTCTGACGGGCTTTGCTCAAGGCCGGTAAAAGCATACTGGCCAAAACTGCGATGATGGCGATGACTACCAGCAACTCAATCAAGGTAAAATACACCGTCTTACATTTATGCATGCTGACTCCTGTTGATTTAATCCCGTCTTTTGGGCCTGATTAAGCGCAAATCTGCATTCCAGGCGTAGTTTGTCCTGCACTGCTGCTGCCCCCCCTGCCGGGCAGTGCTTCGCAGGATATCCTATAAATATATCATCTCGTTTATGATTGCAAAATCAATCCTGCATTTTTCCAGAGCCAGGCTAAAAATGAAAATTTTCCTTGCTTTTTTGCAGTTTAGCACTTAAATTAGTTTAGAAAGCGCTTTGTTTTTTGTTTTTTCCATCAATAATGTGAGGGTTTGTTATTTATGAGTAAAGTTTTACGTATTGGTGTCGTTGGTTGCGGGTATATGTCTCAGATGGTGCATTTGCCCTGTTTACGGTCTTTGGGCAATGTGGAGGTTGTTGGTTTATGTGATG
>JAAZIZ010000183.1 GCA_012800565.1 Lentisphaerota bacterium | reverse complement strand
CGTCCGCCGATCAGGTGATCGTCGCCGCAGTCGCCGAACAGCCGGTTGGGTTGACAGCCGCCCCAGAGGTAATCGTCGCCGTCTCCGCCACGCAAGGTCAGGTCACGATTGCTGTCGAAAGCATATTTCGCGCTGCTGATGTCGATGATGTCATTTCCGGCTCCGCCATGGATTTCCTGCAGTGCGGCGAGTCTGCCACCGGGCAGCTGATTCTGGGGCAGGGGAGAGTAGATGTCATCCAAGAAGATTGCGTCTCCGAGGCCATCATCGCTCAGCAGGAGCAGATTACTGTCGCTGGAGCCATGGAAGACAGAGGTGATTCGGTTGAGCCCCAGCAACGGTACTGATTCCATAGTGCCGTTCCAGTCTTTGGCACCATTTTCGCTGCCGCTGTGTCCGGTATGGCAGGCGAAATAATTTTCGCCCCAGATTCCGTCGGCGATGGCGAACAGGAGGTCGGGTTGCTGATTGGCTGCCGGTGCAAATATCTGCGGTTCTGTCGGCGGTGCGGGTACGCTCAGGTTGTTGCCGTTGGTCCAATACTCCTGTCCGTCCACGGTTGCCCGCCACTGATATTCTCCGGAGGGGAGGTTCTGCAGGTTGAGAGCAGTATTGCTGATCCTCAGGCTGATGGCGTGGTTGAAGTTGTCGTTGGACAGCTGCACCAGACAGGTGTCTTCTCCTGCGACGGCGGTCCAGCTTAAGCCATTGGCACTGCCCTGCAAATTGGTTAGTTTGGGCAGGAATGAGACCTCGGCGCAGAGCCGGTTGCCGGAAACGCTGAGGCTGACCTGCTGTCCATCCGCCAGAGTAAGGAGCTCGCCCGAAAGAAAAAGCTGACCGCTGGAGAAATCATTGCTGGCGCTGAAGCTTGCGCTGCCGATATTGCTCAAGTCGCCCTGCAGCAGGATATAATTTCCAGCGACTGCAGCGGAGACATCCAGGAATATTTCGGCATCGCTGCCGATTGCGCCGCTGCTGAACTGCAGGTATGCTACGGCCATTGGATTCTGCAGTACGAATTCGTATCTGTCGAGGTATTGTGCCTGGTTGCCGGTCAGGTTGCTGAGAGGAGTATGCAGGCGCAGGAAGCCATCGAGGCGGGCATTCTGGTCCAGTCGCAGCGTATATCCGGGCCGGAGAGTCAAATCGCTAACCCATGCGTTACTTCCCGCCTGCAGATAGCCGGCCAGGTCCACAGTCTGGATGCTTGCGCCGCTGTATGCTATCAGCGATCCCTCGGCATTGACCGTCAGGTTCGCAGCAGTGCCATACACTTGCAGCTGGCCATAGATTTCCGCGCCTGCCAAATCTCCCTCGGAATATACCAGGCCCAGGCTGTCGCGGTGCATAGTCACCTCTGTTACACTGCCTTTGACCAATATCTGGGTATCGGGCAAAGCGATGATATTGTGGCTCTGACCGCCGGCGTGCACGAATTGCGAGCCTTGGGCAATATAGGTGAAGTTGGCGGTGCCGCCGGCAGAGACCTGCATCTGGGTGTCGCTGTCTAGGTAAATGCCGTTGGTGCTTCCGCCGGTATTTACCATCAGGCCGACTCCTCCGCTGCTTCTGATCAGCGTATTATTGCGCACCTGTCCGGACTGCACCCAGCACGTGCCGGTATTCCAGAAAATAATATCATCAGGCAGGACCAGGAAATTCAGTCCTGCGGCATTGTTGTTGGCGTTGCTTTCTTCGATTTGGTTGTACGCATCGGCGGTAACAGTGAGTTGGTACGCACCGGGGGTGAGCTGGCCGAGCGGGATATCGGTGAGGTCCTGCGTTTGGCCGGCAATCACGCCCGTAGATACCTGGCGCGCAGTCGCCAGTTCGTGGTTCAGCGATACCTCAACGGTGAATGCCGCCGTATTGTCGCTGCCGAGATTCTGCACTCCGAAGCTCAGATAAATGCTGTTTGATTCGTACAGATATCCGCTGAAAGAGGTCGCGCCAGGGGTGTTTGCCAGGAGCAATGTCTGGCTGGCCTGGGAGCGGGGAGTGATGCTTAGGTCGAGGTCTTCAGGCAGGATGCCGATAATGGTCACCGACTGCATTGGCCGATCCTGGCCGGCATAGAAGTAGCTTCCACCCCAGGTCATGCGCTGATTGTGCAGATAGCAGTCATCGAAGATGATTTCCTGGGTGTCAGCATTATAGCCGTAGCCGACCATTGCGTGTCCATAGATGCTGACAATCACCGGGCGTCCGGCATCGATTTCGGCCATGTAATCGGCGAAAGTGAATGTCCCGCCCACGCTGTCAATGGTGTAGGTGCCGGTGATTTCCGGATTCAGCAGATATTCGCGTGATTCTACGTACAGCGACAATCCGTAGAGCATAGTCAGGTACTTGAAAGGGAATTCCACCTCGGTGTACCCGTCAGTGCGTCCGACGGTACTGTCATCGGCCAGGATTTCGTTCAGAGTCATATAATGCATGTGGGTGGAGAGGTCCTGGTTGTCGCGCCAAATCTGTCCGGTGCCCAGATAATCCGCGAGACAGTCCCAGGCGCCGGTGTTAAGCCCCACCACATCATTGCCGTCAAACAGAAAAGTATAATTTAATTCGCTCTGCGTGTACTGGTTGTAGAAGCGGTCGACGTATCCTTTGGAGGCGATAAAGTTGCCCAGGATGGTGTCAAATGCGTCCATGTCATAGGCATTGCCGTCCAGGCCGCGTGAGTTAACCGCAATATCTCCGTCAATAAGGTTATTCAGGGAAATATTCTGATAGCCGTAGAGGTCGTAGTAGCCCAGCAGCATCCCGATGGCAGTAGGCACACAGCCGTACATATATTCCGCCCGGGGGAATGCTCCAGGCAAGCTCACGTCGTTGGGGGCGCGTACAGTCAAGGTAATGTCGTTCAAAGGGCTGCTCATAATTCAACCTCAGCGAGGGGCAAAACGGTACGGAGCACGGAGCTTTGAGCACTACAGGAATATATTCTGTCCCGGAAACTTTGCAACTGGTTTAGCCGTCAGTCTGGAAAATATATCAGTCCCAAAGAATCAGAAATTGATATTTTCTTTTT
>JAAZIZ010000182.1 GCA_012800565.1 Lentisphaerota bacterium | reverse complement strand
TCTATATTCCCTCTTTTTCCCTGTTTTTCCTGTCCATGGTGCACGATTATGCCCGCTTGCGTGATGATGATTCCCTGGTGCAGGAGCTCCTTCCCCGTCTGCGGCTGCTGGCTGAAAATACCCGCAGCCATCTGTGCCAGGATGGGCTGCTGCGCATGCCCGGCTGGAACTTCATTGACTGGCTGCCGAACTGGCAGTCCGGGGTGACACCAGGCGGGAAGCAGGGCGGAGGCTGCATACTGAATCTGATCGCGGTCCAGGCCTGGCGCGATTACGCCGACCTGGAGCGGCATTTTGGCTCTCCCGCTCTGGCTCAGGTGTACGATGATGCCGCCACGGCTCTGGCAGACAGGGTCCGGGCAGTGTTCCGCGTGGCCGGCAGCGGCGCTTTCGCTGAGGATGAAGCGCATACTTATTTTTCCGAGCACGCGCAAGTCTTTGCGATGCTGGTTTACGATGCGCCGGAACTGGCGGAGGTTCTGCGTCAGCAGCAGCTTGATGAATGCGGCATCTATTTTTCTTTCTATTATCTGCTGGCTTGCCATAAATACGGCCTGCATGATCTGCTGGCCAAGCGCCGCGAGAAATACCTCGCTCTGGCTCAGACCGGTATCAGCTGCATGCCGGAGGAATTCAGCGCCTGGCGCTCATACTGCCATGCCTGGAGCGCGCACTGGCTATATCATACTTATTCCCAGGATGCCATTGCCATTATGGAGCGCATCAAGTAGCCGGGAAGAATATTACAGGTCAGCGTCCCAGGCGCAGGCTGCGTTGCCAGAGCGTCGGGGCTTTCCGGGCGATATAAATCACCACTGCGATAGTCAGCAGGCCCGCGCAAACGAACACTCCTCTGGCGTCGAATGCGAGTACTTTCAGCAGCAGCCACTGGACCAGGGAAGCCAGCATCATCGAAATGCAGTCGAGCGCATTGCCGGCTCCCAGATAACGGCCGCGGCAGCGTTGCGGACTGCGCTTCTGGATGGCCGTCACCAGCGGCAGTTGGAAGAATCCGGCTGAGAACCCCATGGCTGCGCTGCATATATATGCTCCGGCAAGGTTGGCACCAAATACTCCCAACAGGCAGCAGAACAGCCCGGTCATCAGCCCGCCTGGGATAATCATTCCGTACTCGATCCGGTCCCGGGACAGCAATCCGGCCAGGGCACAGCCAGCACCGATGCCCAAGGCCACTGCGGCCTGCAGATATCCCACCAGGCTGTCATCTCCGCCCAGGGTGCCTTTGGCCAGAAACAGCAGGGTCAGCTGGAAAAGCGCGGCCAGGAACCAGAAGAAAGTATTGGCCAGCAGACAGAGCCAGAGCAGGCGGTCACGGCGCATTTCCAGCAACGTCCGCAGGTGGGGCGTAAAAGGGTCGATTTGCAGGCGTACTGTGGGGTTTCCCGGCCGGGTCGGGGTGATTCCGAAGCTCATCACCAGGCCGGCAATGGCGATTGCCACGCAGAACCAAGCTGCGTAATGCGGGTTTTTACCACTCCAGGCCGCGAGTGCTCCACCGGCCCAGCTGCCCAGGATGATGGCCAGGAAAGTGAAGAGCTGGGTGGCACCATTGCCGCGGGAGAGTTGGCTCTCCGGCAGGGTTTCAGGCATGAAACCATATTTAGCCGGGCTGAAGAAAGCGCTTTGTGCACCCATCACAAACAGAATCGCCAGCAGCCAATACACACTGTGCCGGGCAAAAAAGAACACCCCGGCCAGCATGATAAGCACCTCCGCGACCTTGGTGCCGATCATCACGCTTCGTTTGCTGAAGCGGTCCGCCAGGTACCCGGCATAAGAAGAAAAGAGCAGGAACGGCACCACAAACAGTGCCCCGGCCAAGGGAACATATAGCTTGGTGGCCGCGCTATCCTTACCCAAAAGGTTGCTGGCGTAGCAGAGCAGCAGCAGTTTGAAGACGTTGTCATTGAAAGCCCCGCCGAACAGTGTGCCCAAATATGCCGCAAAACCGCGGCTGTTGATGCCCGCAGCCATAAATTCTCCTGAATAGTTATAATACGAATCCTAAGCGTAATTCACTTAACATAACCCCGATTTGCCCAAAAAACAACCGAAAATGCGCAGCAGAATGCCGGCACACCGAGAGATAATGGGGCTTCTGTAGCGCCCGTCGGGCGCTGGTTTTGGGGGCAGGCCTACCCCGGGTTGCGTCGTACTTCGTGCTCCTCACCACGGGGTTATTTTTGTCTGGCGCTCCGCGCCATGGAACCATTGAACCGCCAAGGACGCAAAGGACGCCAAGAAAGAGGAAGAGAGAGGATGAGAGAACCGGGCCTCAATTTCAATGCCCTGCTGCTAAAAAAAGGAATCAACCGCATTATCCTTTCTAATCCCCTTGGCGTTCTTTGCGCTCTTGGCGGTTAATTGCTCTTCACTGAACCATTGAACCGCCAAGGACACAAAGGACGCCAAGAAAGAGGAAGAGAGAAGATGAGAGAACCGGGCCTCAATTTCAATGTCCTGCTGCTAAAAAAAGAATCAACCACATTGTCCTTTCTAATCCCCTTGGCGTTCTTTGCGCTCTTGGCGGTTAATTGCTCTTCATTGAACCATTGAACCGCTAAGACACCTCCTTTGCGCTCTTGGCGGTTAATTGCTCTTCATTGAACCATTGAACCGCTAAGACACCTCCTTTGCG
>JAAZIZ010000181.1 GCA_012800565.1 Lentisphaerota bacterium | reverse complement strand
CCTGCAGTTGGATCGAGTACCTCTGGACGGAAGAGGAAATCAACCAGCGGCGGATGCAGATTTACAGCAAAACCTGGGTGACCTGCGGCTGGTGCGGTTCGGAGACTAACCCGACCAAGGACGGCTTCCACCTGGTGCATGTCGCTTTCGGTACCAGCCAGGAGCGCTACTGCTTCTGTTCCGACGACTGCTACGAGGCTTTTCGCAAGACCTATCCCGCCCGAGTGCACCGCAACTGCTACGAACGCAACTGCAATGAATGCAACCTCTGTCAGAAGCGCTACGGCGACGAGGCGGATGAGATTCGCACACTGGCCAAGGACTACCTCCGGACCAAGAAAGATAGTCCCTCCTGAGTTCTGCAGCCCGCCAGAGCAAGTGCGGTACGGCTGAGCCATCATACACTACAGTAAAGGTACCATCTCATGGGTGATTTACGCACCACTGCCGGCGAGGCATTGCCGCTGAGCAAAGCCGCTTCCAAGCGCCGCCGCAATATCATACTTTTTCTGGCCGCGTTGTTTTTGGCGCTGGTGATTACCGCCGGCATTCTGATCAAGGTCGAGCGCTACACGGTCGCTTCCGGCTATGTCACTACCGAGGACTATGCGGAAGTACGCTCCCCGGTGACCGGCATTGTGGGCAAGATTCTGGTGCGCAGCGGTGAGACGGTTGAAGCCGGCCAGGTGCTGGTGCGCCTGAATTCCGAAGAGGAGGAGGCGCTGCTGGCAGAAACCAGGGCCAAGGTCTCCAAACTGCAGACTGAGATTGAGCGCCGCAAGGCCGAGATGGCTATCGATTTGGAGCGGCGCAACGTCGATTTGTCCGAGCAGAAGCGTCATCACAAGGACAGCATCGACATCGCTGATCTGCAGCTGCGCAATGCCCAGGCCAAGGTCAAGCTGACGCGGGAACTGGTGGCCAAGGGACTGAAAGCAGCCAGCAACCTTGAGGATGAAGAGCTTAAGGAGCAGCTGGCGCAGGTGACCCTGAAATCTCTGCAGAACAAGGATTTCGTCATTTACGAGGAACTGCTCAAGCGCGACCGGGCCAAATACGACAGCGAAATCCAGGCCCTGGGCAATGAACTGCAGGCTCTTGAGGACGCGGTGCGGCGGGTTGAGGCGCGGCTGCAGACCCGCCTGATCCGTGCGCCTATCGCCGGCACTGTGGTGCGGTATGAGTTCGTCATCGGCGAACTGCTCACCCCGAGCAGTGTGATTTATGAGATTTTCGGCGGTGACAAGCAGGTCCTGAAGCTCCGGGTCGGAGAACGTCATGCCACCAAGATCGCGGTGGGCCAGAAATACCGCGCCCGGCTTTCCTCTTTCAAAGGCATAGCCCGGCTGTATTTCCGGGGCGAAATCGAATATTTGCGCAACATCATCCAGGCTGATGGCCAGAACACCTACCGCGTCGCGTACTGCAGTTTTGCTCCCGGCGAGCATGTTATTCCTCCGGGGACCACGGCAGAGGCCCGCATCTATTACGGCAAATCCTGTCTCTGGTTCTATCTGTTCAATGTCGACCTGTTCTAAACGGCCGGCAGACCTGCCCAATGGATAGCGATAAAAAAACATCATTTGGGAATATCGGCAAAATATTAGTCTTCATGTCGCCGTATATGCGACAGCTGGTGCTGCTGGTTGCCCTGACCGTGATTCTGGCTTTACTGGCTACCATCCCGCCCATGGTGACCAGGGCGCTGATTGACCGGGTCTTCACCCAGCGCGACACCAGTGTATTCTTCCTGTTCGGTTTTCTGGCTCTGGCCATCCCGATCTGCAGCATCTTTTTCTCGTTCTGGCAGCAGGTGATCTGTGTCTGGCTGGGACAGCGTTTCGTCTTCGATATCCGCTTCAAGCTGTACCAGCACATGCTGAAGCTGTCGCTGCGTTTTTTCAGCAAGCACAGCGTGGGCAAGCTGGTAAACCGCCTGATGGGAGACAGCGGCACCGTACAGCAGATGCTGACCAGCCAGAGTCTGACCGTGCTCTCGGATTTGATCGTCGCCACCTGTGCCATCACCGCGACTTTTATCATCAGCTGGCGGATGGCGTCGCTGCTGCTCCTGATCATATTGCTGTTTGTGCTTAACTACACCATGAACATCAAGCGCATCATCTTTTCCAGCCGGGCGATGCGGAAATCTTACGACCGTCTTTCCGGCGGGGTGCAGAACCGCCTGGTGGCCAACCTGGCGGTCAAGACTTTCGGAGCGGAGGCCCGCGAAAACCTCACCTTTGAGGAGCAATCGGAGCAGGCGCTGGCCTACGGCCGGATGCAGGGAGTGGCCGGCAACAACTTCTCCATGAATGTCAATCTGATCCAGCAGATGGGCAATTCGATACTGTATTTTGTGGGCTGCGCGATGATTCTGAAAGGTGACCTCACCTATGGTGACGTGGTGGCTTTCTGCGCCTACGGACAGCAGCTGCTCTGGCCGGCGGTGCGTTTCTCACAGCTGGCCAACCAGCTGCAGCAGGTCGCCATCGCCACCGAACGCCTGTTTGAAATCTTCGACGAGGTGCCGGAGATTCAGAATGCGGCTGAGACTATCGACAGGCCGCATTTGACCGGCCGGGTGGAGTTTCGGGATGTCCGCTTCCACTACGACCCGGGCAAGGAGATCATCAAAGGATTTACGCTGCAGGTTAATCCCGGGGACACCATCGCCCTGATCGGCCCGACCGGCTGCGGCAAGAGCACTATCCTGAATCTGATCATCCGCTACTACGACATCACCGGCGGTGAACTGCTGCTGGATGGCGTCGATATCAAGAAGCTCAATCTGCGGCAGCTGCGCCGGCAGTTCGGCATCGTGCTGCAGGAGTCGCACCTGTTCTCCACCACCATCCGCGAGAACATCCGCTACAGCCGCCCCACGGCTACGGACCAGGAGGTGGAGGAGGCGGCCAGGACGGCGGAAATCCACGACTTCATTATGACTCTGGAAAACGGCTACGAGACCCCGGTAGGCGATTTCGGAGTCGAATTATCAGTCGGGCAGAAGCAGCGCATCAACATCGCCCGGGCCGTTTGTGCGAATCCGGCCATCCTGATCATGGATGAAGCCACCAGTTCTTTGGACAGCGATTCCGAGCAGGCCATTCAGAGAGCGATGGAGAAAGTGCTGCAGGGCCGCACCAGTTTCGTGGTTGCGCACCGCTTGAGCACCATCAAGAAAGCTACTAAAATCATCCTGCTGGACCAGGGGATCATTCAGGAACAGGGCACCCACGAGGAGCTGATGGCCATTCCCAACGGCCGTTACCACGAACTCTATACCAAGCACATGGGCAAGGGCGTCATCGAGGAATAGCATACCGGGCGCGCCGGCGGTTTCCGGCGCCCGGACTTTCTGCAGGCATTATGGCAAAGAAACGAGACCATTTCCGCGATTACCAGTACCGTCCTCCGCTGCGTCGCAGGGAAGACCTCCAGACTGACTGGCCGCTGTATCTGCGTTTTATCCGGCAGTACGTCTGGCCTTTCCGCTGGTCGCTGATTACCTGCATGCTGCTGGTAGCGGTGAATTCCAACTACGTCTATGTGATTTCCTACATGTCCCGGATTGTGGTGGACAATATTCTGGTCATCGGCGAACCGGCGCAGGCCCCCGTGACCGACCGGCCGAGCATCACTGCCCCCGACCGCAATCTGCAGCGCCAGCCTTCCCGGCCGGCCATTGGCATGGGGCGCCATATTGATCTGGGGCACACAGTCTCGCATCGTCCGCCGGAGGCCGGCAGACGGCTGTTATGGCTGGCGATCACCTATCTGCTGACCCAGGG
>JAAZIZ010000180.1 GCA_012800565.1 Lentisphaerota bacterium | reverse complement strand
TACACGGAGATGATCCGGCAGGCCATCGTCCAAAAGACTCCCTTTCGGCCCGAGAATATCCAGCTATCCTGCAGCCATACTCACTCCGGGCCGCATACCCGCTTGCGCAAGACCATCGGCGGCGGAGTCTCGCATATTGAGAACGGTCGCGCGTACGTGCTCTCAGTATTGCCCCAAATCGTGGGGGCAGTGCAGGATGCCGTGGCTGCGCTGACGGAATGCACGGCCGGTTTCGCCCAATGCAAAAGCCTCACTGGCGTAAGCCGCCGCGGCATCTTCGCCGATGGCCAACCGTCTTTCAAGGCCGGACCGGATGACGCTTTCGATCCGTACATGACAGTGGCCCGGTTCCGTAACGCAGCTGACGGCAAAACTCTCGGCATCCTGGTTCACTACGGAGCCCACAGCACTGCAATGGGCAAGACCAGGCAAGTCAGCCGGGATTGGTGCGGGGTGATGAAAGACCGGATTGAATCGCAATTCCAGGCTCCGGTTCTGTTCCTGAACGGCTCAGAAGGCGATGTCGGGCCGCGGACCAACTGCGTCACCCCGGACGGCCATCTCAGGGCCGGCGGCGGCGATGGCGTGGAATCGGTGCGCGAGGTCGGCTACCGGGCTGCCACTGACGCAATCGGCGCATTACTCAGCATCAAGGAATTTCGCGCCCGGCTGCCGCTGGCAGTCAAGACTTTCGATTTAACCCTGCCCTACCAGCCGCTGCTGCCCCAGACAGAAGCAGAAAAGCTTCTGGACCATGCGTCTCCCCAGCAAAAAGAATACGCCCGGATGGTATTGCAGGCTTGGCAGGAGCCGCTCCAAAGCAGCCTGTCTTTTCGTCAGACTCTGCTGGCCATCGGTCCGCTGGCCATCGTGCCCTTGCCGGGCGGGGTATTTTCCAGTATTTCCCTGCGCACTCGGGCTGCGAGTCCTTACCAGTACACACTGGTCTGCTGCCAAAGCAACGGCACGGGTGCCTATCTGGTCGACCGGGAAGCCGTTGCCCGAGGCGGATATGAAGTAGCCACTCGCATCTACTTCGGTCCATATATCTTTGTTGACGACATTGATGACAAAATCGTGGCCGACTGCCATACTTTCCTGGAAGAACTCTTTGCCCAAACAACCGCCGGCTGACAATGCCACCACTGGCGGGCACTGACCAGCTGCCACCGTAAAAAACATCTTCCCTTTAGTATGACAGACACTACTTTACAAATCGGTTTTGGCCGGCGTGACATCACCCCGGCACTGGGCACTTACCTGACCGGCTACGGCAATGATGAACGCCCGGCGGAAGAAATTCTTGATCCTCTCCACGCTACGGCAATGGTCGTCTCCCAGGCGGGAACCACAGCCGCGGTGATCGGCCTGGACTGGTGTTTCATCTGCGAGCAATACACGGAGATGATCCGGCAGGCCATCGTCCAAAAGACTCCCTTTCGGCCCGAGAATATCCAGCTATCCTGCAGCCATACTCACTCCGGGCCGCATACCCGCTTGCGCAAGACCATCGGCGGCGGAG
>JAAZIZ010000179.1 GCA_012800565.1 Lentisphaerota bacterium | reverse complement strand
GTATTGCCGGCAATGCCAGCATGATCCGGGGTATCTGCCAACAGGCCATGGACCTGGATTACCATGGGCTGATGGTCGAGACACATTACGACCCCAGCCGGGCTCTCAGTGATGTGGAACAACAGCTCAACCCGAAACAGCTGGGAGAGCTCATCGCCAGCCTGCGCCTGAAACCCTTTGGACAACCAGAAAATCCCACCGAACTGGAGCTGCAAAGCCTGCGCTTGGAAATTAACCGCATCGACCAGGTGCTGCTGGAGAATTTTGCGGCCCGCCTGAAGCTCTCCCAGCGCCTGGGGGCGGTAAAGAAAGAGCTACGCTTGCTGCCGTTGCAGTCCAGCCGCTGGAACCGGATTCTGCAGCAGGCCTGCGAATACGGACAGCAATGCGGACTCTCTGACGCCTTCATCCGCGATATTTTCAACTGCATCCGTCAGGAATCGATCCGCCAGCAGGAATGAGCCGTGCTGATGCCAGACCAGGAAGAACATTATGTTATCCGTTGGTAATACCCTTACCGTTGACATTATAGATATCGCTTTCGGCGGTGATGGAGTCGCCCGCACTGAAGAAGGGCTGGTGATTTTCGTGCCCGGCACCGCCATTGGCGAGACCGTCGAGGTGGTAATCTGTGAAATCAAAAAATCCTATATCCGGGGCAAGGTGGCAAAGGTTCTTTCTCCCAGCCCGGACCGGGTGGAACCGCCATGCCGGCATTTCGGGCGCTGCGGCGGCTGTGTCTATCAGCACCTGGAATACCAGGCTGAGCTGGCGGCCAAGCAAAAACAGCTCCTGGACCTGCTGCGCCGCATCGGCGGATTCACAGACCTGCCGCCGCTGGATTGCTGCTTCGCCTCACCCAAACTCTACGGCTACCGCAACAAACTGCGCCTGGAGCCTTTCGTGACCCTGGAAACAGACCAAGGCGTGCGTCTGTCGTACGGATACTGCCTTACCGACAACCAGACTTTTTTCACCGTCCGGGAATGCCCCCTGGCCATGCCCATCATCAACCGCAATATCGCCAAGGCCGTGCACAGCGCCTGGGGCACGCAGAATGCCAGAAGGAAGCCACCGGCACCACTGACCCTGCGGGCCAGCTCAACGGGCGAATGCCATTTCTACTTCGGCAAAGCGCCAGTGAATATCTCCTGGCTGCGAGAAGAACTCTGCGGCAAAGAATTCAGCGTGCCATTGGGAAGCTTCTGGCAGGTGAACCCGGAAGTCGCCTCCGAGCTGGTACGCAGGGTGCACCGCTGGGCCAAAGGACTGAAGACAAAATTTCTGGTGGATGCATACAGCGGGGTGGGGACTTTCTCGCTGACCGGCAAAAAAGACTATGTTGAACGGGTGCTCATCGAAAGCGACCGCCAGGCCGGTGAGGCCGCCGCCCATAACTTGGGCAAATTGTCACTGGGCTGCCGGATCATCAAAGACCGCACTGAACACGCTTTGCCGGGTGTACTGCGCCAATTCCCGCCCGCCGAGACCTTGGTTCTGCTGGACCCGCCCCGCACCGGCTGCCAGAGCAAAGTGCTTGAAGCGTTGCGTCACGCCCGCCCCGCCCACCTGTTCTATGTCTCCTGCAATCCCGCCACCTTGGCCCGTGACCTGAAGGTGCTCTGTGCCGACGGCTGTTACCGCCTGGATAAGCTCGCCCTCTTCGATATGTTTCCCAGGACAGCCCACTTCGAGACTGCAGTCGCCTTGCAGTCTGGCCAATAAGGCCCCCTGCTCCGCAACCGAACAACCTCAATCTGCAGGTACTGCCCATGAGCTCAGAACTGCTTTTCGCCAAATATCCCAGCGCCGTTCTTGAGGCTGGCAAAAGCATCGGTGCCAAATGGCTGCGACTGCTTGACCAGCTGCAGTTATCCTCTTTCGCCCAGGACAAACGCATCGCCATCAAGATGCATCTCGGCGGTGGGTACGGCTTCTCGACCATCCATCCTTATCTGGTGCGGCAGCTGGTCAGCAAGCTCAAGCAGGCCGGCGCAGCTGAGGTCTTCGTCTGTGACGGCCCCACCGCAGTCCGGAATGCCGTTGAACGTGGCTATACCACCGAGACCCTCGGCTGCCAGATCGTCCCCGTGGCCGGTACATGCGACAAATATTTCTACCGCCGTAAAATCGATCCGCCTTTCCGTGGTCTGGAGGAAGTGGAACTGGCCGGCGAAATCGTCGATGCGGACGCATTGGTGGATTTTGCCCACATCAAGGGGCACGGCTGCTGCGGCTTCGGCGGCGCCTCCAAAAACTTGTCCATGGGTGCGGTGGTGCACAGCACTCGCCGCAAACTGCATCAGCTTGAAGGCGGCATCGACCGCGATGATGAGCGCTGCAACCGTTGCGGCGTCTGCGCTGCCCACTGTCCCAGCAACGCCATTACCTGCACCCCCGGTGAACCGCCCGAATTCAATTTCCATGAATGCAAATTCTGCCAGCACTGTGTTCTGGTCTGCCCGCAGAAAGCACTGAGCATGTCCGGTGGCGGCTACGAGGCTTTCCAGCAGGGCATGGCCCGGACTACCGCCGAAGTGCTGAAAACTTTCGCTCCTGGCAATGTGCTGTTCATCAGCCTGCTCAAAGACATCACCATCTTCTGCGACTGCTGGTGCATGACCACGCCATCACTGGTGCCGGACATCGGCATCCTGGCCGGGCGCGACATCGTGGCCATCGAAAGCGCCGCCCTGGATATGATCAAGACTGAGCATCTGATCCCCGGCTCCCTGCCGGAAAAATACCAGGTCGATCCGGCCGATCGGCGCCATCTCTTCGAGCAGGTGCACGGCAAGGACCCTTTCGTGGTATTGCGGGCACTGCAGCAGCTGGGTTGCGGCAGCCCCGAATATACTTTGAGAGAAATTGACTAGCCGAACCGTAACAAGGAGTACAAATGCTGGATTTCAGTCAGCCGTTCCTGGAAAAAAATGACACCGTGGTCTGTTTTGGCGACAGCCTCACGGCCGCTACCGATGGATATGTCAGCATCCTGCAGAAATCATTGCCGGACTACAAGATCATCAACGGCGGACGGGGCGGCGACAAGACGCCCTGGGCCCTGACCCGCTTCCAAAGCGATGTCCTGGACCTGCACCCCGAGGCACTGCTGATCTTCCTGGGCGCAAATGACGCCGCAGTAGGACGCGGGTGCTGGGCCGATGAGCCTACCGTCAGCGTCGAGGCCTACCGCTGCAATCTGGTCTGGATGTGCCATCTGGCCAAGCTGAAAGGCATCAGGAAGATTTCCATCTGCACCCCGGCGGCTTTTTTTGAGGGGCCAGCCGGTTTTGAGCAGGGCGACATCCTGGCCGATTACTGTCTGGCCGCCCGGGCAGCGGCAGATCAATGCGGCTGCCGCCTGGTGCCCTTTGACGCCGTCTTCCGCCAGGAATGGGCCCGCAATCCCGGACATAGCGGACTATTGCTCACCCGGGACGGGACACACCTGACTGCCGCAAGCAATAAACTCCTGGCTGAGGCCATTATCGAGGCCTGGAAACTGCCGCGCTGAACCTCCCTGACCTGAAACCAGCCTGACACCCCGACCGGACTTGCCGGCCGGGGTGTTTTTTTTCAGCGCGCCAGGGTCAAGGCCAACACATCCAGAATCACCTCATTGGCGATTGCTTCGGCCCGGAAGCTGCGGAGTTCCCGCTGCTGGTCCAGTCGGATGATCTGCACCAGCGCATGCGTGCCGGCACCCACATACACCGCCTCGTTCTGCTTCTGATAAACCGGCAGCAGAAAGTCATCGAAATTATCCGGCTGTCGCAGCTCACAGCACTGCGACAGACCGTCGGCATAATGCACTTCCAGGCGGGCATTGCAGACGGCCGTCTGCATGGCATTGGTGGTGCCGCAATAGAGTACGGCCAGCGCACGCGCCCGGCCGGACAGCGGAATCTCCATACTGGTAGGGAAGTTATCCCAAAGAGATACACAGGCAGCATTCTGGCCTTGCGGCGGGGTTGCGAACTGCCATCCTGCCGGCGTAGTGAACACTCCGCCGCATTCCCGCAGAATCGAATCATCGACCTGTAAGGCATTATGGCCGAAGTGATTCCATTCCCAGGCATAGCGGCCATTCAGACGCATGCCGATGGAATAACTCTGCGGACGGGGAGAACGGAATTCCTGCTGGTGAATTTCAGTTAAGGCACAATTGAAGAACTTCTCCAGGGGGAGAAATTCCAGCCTGCTGATCTCCAGTGGTTCCTCCGGCGGCTGGGGCAGATTCCTGATCTCAATGGTCAGAGGCAGATACACCTCACCGGAATGGACCAGGCAGTCATAGAATCCAGCTTCTTCGGTGGTGATGCGCACGATATGCTCCTGCGGACTGGTGAAGACGCTCTGCAGCAGTCCTTCCGGCGCTTCAATGTGGTCAATCACACCGTCATCCACCCCAATAACCGCTTGATTGCCAGAGAAAAGTATGAGTTCTTGCTGGCGTAGGCGCGGATAAGGCACCTCCGCATAATAAATCTTCAGCTCAATTTTGCCGCAGAGACTGGTTTCACATTGCAGATAACTCCGCCCGAAGCCCGGCTTCACTTTATAGCAAATGCTTTCACCATTCAGCAGCAGCTGTTCTATTTTTGCCTGCCGCAGCGGCAGAGTAAAGACTTTCCGGGCCGGGTGCTCAACGACTGCCAGCAAGGTTTCACAATTCCCGCGGCGGTGGTAATTCAGGCTCACTGCCGGCAGGTTCAGCTCTGCGGTCTCCCAATCCGGAGGCAGCTGCGGTGCGAGATGAATCACCCCCTCCAGCAGCTGAAAACGCACTCCCCAGAGTCCCTCCAGCAACAGCTGCAGATAGCAACTGGAGACATCGGTGAAATCGATGTCGCCGCCATCGCTGCTGCCCAACCCAGAAAGCACATGGGTGATGGCTCCTGGATGGGGTGAAAGCGCAAAAGCGTCCAGCAGCCCCTGTACTATCTCGAAGGCCTGCTCCGGCTGGCCGCAACGGTAATAAGCCAAAGCCAAACAAGCATTCTCTGCCGAAAAAATCCCGCAAGTGGAATATTTTTTGGGCAGCCAGTTCGAAGAAAAATACAACCGGCCGCCGCGCCCGATGGTACGGATGCTGCGGCAATTGCGCTCCGTCCATTTAAGCATCGACCACGCCTGCTGTTCGTTCACCGCCCCTGCGTTGATAGCCAGATAAGTGGTAGCGAGCTCTGGCGAAGGATGGAGCAGGCGGTTGCCTATCCGGTCAATGGATTCAGCCAGGATACCCTCTTTCGGCAGCCATAAATATTTATACAGAGCGCTCAGGATATGGTCGGCCTGGGCTTCCAAATCCTTGACTTCCCGGCCGAGCTTCCGCCCCAGCAACGCCGTTAACCGGTTGGCAGTGAAATTATAGACGCTGGCCTGGGCACAGCCGGCACCATTATAAGAATGACCGTCCGATATCCAGGTGTTGAGAAAATTCTGGTACAGGCCGTCATTGTCCGGACTGAGAATCCGCGTTTCCCAGGCCAGGATTTCCAGCAGCCGGTCGTAGATTTTCCTGCCGGTCTCCAGGTCTGCGCTGTTCTGCAAATAGAACAGTGTCATATCGACCGCGACTTCCTGCATGTTGTAAATGTCATCGCGATGCAGCAGCGCAGTCAGACGGCCGGAGGAATTCTGCAGATGATGGTACTGCGTGCCTTCATGATCAAGGTCGGGGCGATCGGCGCCGTCCCACCAGACACGCTCTTGTCCTTCACTGCGGGTAATGGTATCGAAGTGGCTCTCAATGGCGCTGCGCACCCTCTCTGACCAGCCCAGCAGCACTGGCGCGTACCAGCCTCGCCAGCCCAGGAAAGGCGCATGGTAACCGATGGCTCCATGGTAGAAACTGCGGCCATGAAAAGAGGCATCCAGGGCAATGACCGTATCCGGCACCGTGGCATCCAGCTGCGCATCCGGAGTATGAAAAGATATCATGGCGTGCTTCTCACGGATCATATTCCGCGAAACACTGGCCAGATCGCCGCTGTCCAGGAGACTGCGCAGTTGTTCCAGGCTGCTGTTGCGCAACACCAGCAGATTGCCGCGGAAACGGCTGTGGGCGGGAATGATTGCCTTGACCCTGGCCACAACGGCCGGACCTGAATGCTGCCCCAGAAAAGGCCCAGGACTGGAGGCGGCCAGAGCCTCGGCAGTGGTCAGGGAATATTCACAGGGAAAATCCGCTTTCAGCAGCATCCGTACATCGTTAGGACCGGAAATGGCAACGTGGTCCGACAATAATTCAGCCTGGTTGTCAACGCAGTCTGCAGGACTGAAATCGCGCCGTTTCGCAGTAGGATGATCAAAGCGGCCGAAAAATTTGGTGATGCCGCCAAACCCGGCGCAGAAGATTACCCTCTGATCGGTGGTGATATCATACTGCACCAGGAATCCGTCCGCGAGAATCAGGGGATAGACCGCTATGTTGACCATCACATGGGGGAAGTAGGACGAGAAACGGCTCAGGCGATAGGTGAGATAGCCGCTGCGCCAAGTGGTCAGGACATCCGAGCACTCATGGAACCAGCTGGAAAAAATATCGTGCGATCCCTCCCCGACATGCCCTTCGGTCAGTGCCAGTCCGCTCATCAGCACGCCGTTCTTGGCCTGATAGCACCAGGTGTCCTGGCTGTAATCGCTGGCTGCCCCCATGAAAATCGGCGCATCTCCGGCAAAAGTGAAGTAACGCTCCTGGTGTTCATCATTCTGATGCCCGCCGTAAAGCACCCGGTTGAAACGTTCCCGGGAGCCGAAGATCGACATCCCCTCAGGGGTGTAGGTGTAATGCGTAATCATGATTGTGGTTCTTCCAGCAAGATGCCTAAATTGTCGATATTATTCCGGTTGTGCAAAGCAAGATAGCCGTACTGGGACAAATAACGAATGGCAGCCAGCAGCGGGCGGCATTCACGCTGGCTCAGCCAATGCCTGGTCTCGTGCGAGACTCGGCGCAAAATCTGTGCCAGGTTGCGCTTGCCGTCCATCGCCGACAGTATGGCCGCCAGCGGGCCGTAGAGCACCCGTCCTGGCAGCGGCACCCTCTCGGCCGGTGGCACTTTGGCCAGGTCGTAAGGCAATCCGCAAGTCAGGCGCTCAGGCACGACCTGCTCCAGGGGCAGGCTCCAGGATTTGCACTCCAGCGCACATTCCGGCGGCAAGGCCGCCAGCATCTCCTGAGTCTCCTGCTGCCATGCCTCAAGCAACGGGGTAACTTTTTCCGGCGGGAAAGCACGGGAGAAATTCTCCAGGTCCTGGCTGAGAATCTGGCAGCGCAGAGCGAGATGTTTTTTTTGCGAGCCGACCACGAACTGGCGTTCGTTCTGCAACAGCTCCCGGGCGACAGGCAGCACCTTGGCCAGTAGGCGCTCCTCGGGATAAATCAGCGCTGCCACGAAAGCGGCGTTGATGGCGCAGCCAACTGCGAAAGGTTCTTGCTGCACATAGTCAATGGTCTGAACCGAATTATGCCAGAAATTCTTCCCGGTACGGAACGGCCAGACGGTCGGCACGCCGGTAGTCGAATCGCCAAGGAAAGAATCATCGTCATACATGCAGGGGAAACTGTTACGGAATTTGATGGCCGGCACATCGGGTTCACCCCGCAGTTCATCGGCTAATATCTTACCCAGGTAATTGCCGTAAAAAGGCAGCGCCGGCGAGGCGCACCGGAAGTCAATTCCCCAGCCCTGGCGCAGGTACATTGCATCGTAATTGCAGGCCCCGATCACTTCCTGAGACAGGTTATTGCCCCGACGCGAGGCATAAGCCGCAAAACCATAGTGCTCCAGCCCGAACAGCAGCCGCAAAGAGAATTCCGGTTGCCCGCGCTGCTGCAGTATCCGTGCGGTCTCAATGGCTGCGGCTACACCGCTGGAGTTATCATTGCCCAAAGGCTCATATAAATGCGCCAGCAACCAGCATTCCTCCCGGCGCCGTCCCGGCACGCAGGCGGTCACCAGCGCCACTGTGTCCTCATAACGCCGGCCATCGCATTCGATTCTGGCCCGCACCACGCCCTGAGAAAGCGCCTGGCGCAGCAGTTTGCCAGTCCGGGGCGTGACGGAAAAGGCAATGAAAGGCCGGTCATCGACAGTCACATGCCAGTTCGCATTCTCGGTAAAGGCATTGCACCATTGAATGCCGTCCGGAGCTTCCTGGGCATTCATGGCATAATCGCTGATCACGCCTTTGACCCCGTAATTGAGATATGTCTTCAGCCTGCCGCCCACCGGACCGCTGTCAGCGGGAATAAGCACCAGTGCATCCCGGCAGTCAGCCCCGGCAGAGAGCTGCGCCTCCTCAATAATGCGAACTTCTTCTCCGCCTGGAGCAGTCGCGCAGGAGCCCTTGATAAGATGGAAAGGATGGCGCTGGTAGTCAGCTGCGATAAACCCCGGCTCAATGCCGGCCCCTTCCAGGATGGTCAGCTTGCCGCAGGAGGCATCCCAGCCCAACGGAGTGATTTTATCCTGATAGGCAGTCTTCCCGTCAGCAGGAAAAGAAATCAGCTCCGCATTGGGAATACCTGTCTCCTGCAGTATTTCCAAGGTGCGCCGGGCGGAAGCGTGATAACAGGGAAAGGTCTGCCCGAGCTCCAGCTGCAGCAGCTCAGCAGTATGGGCGAGCATTTTCTCCGCCGCAATCTGGGCACGGAGTTCCCGATAAATGGTTTTCATACCTGATAAAATCCTGGGCTTGCACACAATAAAAAATCAACCGCGAAACAGAGGAAAAAATCTGCAAAAATACATTCGCTTAACATATTGCCGGACGGTATAAATAGCAAATCCCGGCACAGGAAAATGATTTTCTCATACTCGGTGAAGCGGAAAACCATACCGTTGCCGGAAAGAGATGAAAAAAATCATTTTCCGATTTGCATTATGACAGATTCTGCTTTATTGTATTATTACGATACGAAAACAGAAAGCAAACCATGGCGCAAAAATCACAAGTTACTTTTTACTTGTATTGGTGGCGGCTTTAGCCGCCTCCCCGCTGTTTGTGTGTCCCTTGGATATGCAGACAAAACGGGCAGGACACAGTCCGCCCCGTTTTGACACCAGGAATCACCCGAGCGCCCCGGAGGAAGCAAACCTCCGGGGCGCTTTTTTTGTTTCTGTCAACCCACCATCTTTCAGCAAGGGAGAGAGTTATGCATAACCGATTTTATTGGCGCTGGTAGCATCCTGAGGAGATGACGCTACCGTCAGAGTGGTTGGATTTCACAAATATCCGTCAACTGAAATTTGTATCAAGCAGACAAAAACAAGGAGAGATGCGAATGCTGACAAGCAAAAATTGCTTTGTCCTGGCCGGACTGCTGTTGTTGTCCAGCCTGGCCTATGCCGAGTACACTTTCGCACTGAGCGAAGACCTGAATTTACGTCTGGGCGGAGACATCCGGGCCCGTTTTGAGGGTTTTGACCGGACGGTGCCGTTCCCCGACGGGAGACCGGACGGCAAAAACTACCCGCCGCAGCAATATCTGCGGGTGCGCACTCGTGCCTGGATGGCGCTGGACCTCGCTGATTCCATGACCCTCAACCTGCGTCTGGTCAACCGCATACACAAGATCAGCAGCAGTCCTGGTGACCCCAATGACGCCGGTGACGCCACCTGGGAGTTCCCCGATGAACTGATTGTCGACAACTTCAATCTGGTTCTGAAGAACTTCAGCGAAGGCTTCACCCTGACTTTGGGGCGCCAGAGCCTCGGCTTCGGCAACGGGCTGATTCTTTCCGAAGGTACGCCTTTCGACCAGGGACGCACCGTGTATATGGATGGCGTCAGTCTGCGCTATAAAGACGAAAGTGACTGCGTCACAGTCTTTATGTTCTATGATGAGTGGAAGGACCGCACGGTATTTCTCAATGATCAGAACCGCCGCCTGCGCGTCGGCGACACCTTTACTGCCGGTACTTACTGGACGCATACCTTTTCGCCTGCCTGGAACCTTGATTTGTATTATCTGTTCAATGACGTCGATGACAAGCACCCGCTAATCGCGGAACGCTATCACGATGCTGACTGCAGCACCAGCTTGCATACTGCAGGCGGACGACTGTTCGGAAAACCGCTGGAAGACTGGGAATACAGCCTGGAGATAGCCAAACAAGGTGGGCGCAATGCCAACGGCGGACGCAATGAAGGCCTGCTGATTGATGCCAGGCTCAAGTATTATCTCACTGAATTACTACCTTGGACCCCCAGCCTGGGCTGCAATTACACCCACTACAGCGGCGATAAAAGAGGCTCCAAGCACAGCGAGGGCTGGAACTCCCTGCTCAGCCAGGCCCCGCTCTGGCAGGAAGAGCTGATTCCGATTATGCTCAACGGTAACTGGACCAACCTGAATATCTTCCGCGGCGACCTGACCCTCAATCCGCTGGAAAATCTCAAGCTTGTGCTGGCCTCCACCGCTTATTATGCTGATGAGCCTCCAGCGGTAGTCGGCACCCATGTGCGTTCCGGCAACGGCAATTACATGGGCCTGCTGCTGAGCGCCTACGCCAGTTACAAGCTCAATGACAACTTCAATTTTGTGTTCCAGTTCTCGCGCTTCGACCCGGGCGACTACTATGCCAACGGTCAGCACAGCAACTGGGGACGCTTCGAAGTAACCATGACATTCTGACCCCGGCGGGGGCGTTCTATACTGCCCTCCCAGCCACAAGAATTGCACCTGCATAACGCCTGCCGGCACAGAGTTCGCTGTTTCCGGCAGGCGTTTTTTCTGCTCCGCTGAGTCTGTATTTGATGGCACCCGGCATAACGGCAGTTATATTATGCTTGGCTGACTTGCCGCTGCTGCCGTTACAAACTTCAGTTGCAGCCTGAATACCAAAATCCATACCCCACTACCTGCAGGACCTTGATGATGGCCGACTACAGTCTCGCACAATGGAAAGTCGATCAAAGCAGTGATCAGGTAGGTCAGTTGCGGCTGCATGACCCATCCTGGGCAGAAATCGTACGCCGGCTGCATGACTTATACCGCCAGCACCCGGATTTGATCCGCCTGGAGCTGCTGGGACAATCTGTCTGCGGCAATGACCTCTGGCTGCTGGAAATTACCGATCCGACGTTTGCCGCCGCAGAAAAAGAAACCGCATTGCTGTACGCCTGCGAGCACGGCGATGAACACACCGCCACGCTGGCGCTGCTGCAGCTGATCTACTGGCTCCTGAGCCCCGCCGCGCAGGCAGTCCGGCGGCAACAGCGCGTACTGATCATTCCCTGCGTGAACCCGGATGGCTACGAAACTTTCCATCAGGACAACGCCAATGGCGTCAATCTGTTCGCCGATTATTCCTTCGATCACCCGCCCACCCAGCCGGAATCCCGGGCAGTATATACAGTATTGGAGCAACATCAGCCGGAACTGGTGGTATCCTGCCACGGAATCTGGCTCGAAACCGAATGGGCGGCAATTGAAAACTGCCAGGGCAGCTACGGCAACAGCGGCTACGACCGCTGCCACAGCCGCCTTTTCGCAGAAAAGGTTAATCTGGCCTGCGAAAACACCGGCTATCCCCAGGACCGGATGGAGGAAGATGCAGAAAGAATCCTGCGCCGGGACCCGGAATGGCCCAACCATTCTTTCCGTTCCGGTGATAAAATCACCGGCGGTGTGTATGCCTACCAGCGCTTCCACTCACTGCATCTGACTGCCGAAATCATGTTCCTGGGCAGCGGTCTGAAAAAACTGCAGACCATCCTGCAGCTCGGCTGCCGGCCTTGGCGCTACGAACCTGTTCCCGGATATCCGGTGCGAGTGATGACCCACACCGAGAATTTCTGCGTCTGCAGTTACGGCCGGAATGCAGAAGAGCGCCGTCGCAGCCGCATTGAACTCTGGCCATCCTGTGAACAGCTGCAGCGATATTTCCTGCCCTGGCATCAGGACCGCGGCTTCCTGGGCTTCGCCGTCAGCATCGTCCCCGCAGACTTGGAAATCGCTGCCCGGGCGAAAAGCGTAGATGACTTCCTCCAGGGCCTGCCGCCCATCCCGGAGCTGGACCTGGCGGCCTTGCGGCAGGCGCTGGGGCCGGTGCGGCTTTCCGCCAAGCTGGGGCTGATGCGGGAGGCACCGCCCCTGCGGCAGAAGAGACTGCCATTCATCCGGTGCGGCCTTTCGTTGCGGGCCAGGCTGCTGCCGGGAAGCAAAATCAAGCGCGTACTGATCAACGGTCACCTGGCGCCGCGCTCCCGACATTGCGGCTATCAGACCTGGACTCCCAGGCAATCATTCCAGTTTCTGCAGCTGAATATCCCGCCGGGCAAGAACCCGTTCTGTCCCGATGGTAAACTGCAGCGGCTGTTCTGCACCATTGAATACGAACCGGGGCACATCCCCCAGTAATGCGAATCTCCCCACCATTCCGGTCTTTTCTCAGTCTGTCCCACAGCAGAGGTCTGCCATGACAAACATCCATCCGACCAGCTCCCTCGCTCCTCGTCCCGGTTGCCAGAAATCCTGCCATGTTATTCCCAGTCCGGTTACCATCACCG
>JAAZIZ010000178.1 GCA_012800565.1 Lentisphaerota bacterium | reverse complement strand
CCGTCACCGGCGACTGGCACAGACCGAGCTTCACCGCCACCGCCGCACAGGCGCTGGCGCTGGACCCGGATGCCAGGGTATAACCAGCCCCGCGTTCCCAAATCTCAATGGCGATATTGTGCCGGTCTTTGACCTGCAGAAACTGGACATTGATCTTGTGGGGAAACAGCGCATGAGTTTCAAGACGCGGACCAAATTCACGCGCCAGAGAAGAGCTGATCTGCTCATCCAGAACCACACAATGGGGATTGCCAATGCCCGCAGCGCAAAACACAAATTTGCGCCCGTCAATCTCAACTTCCTCCCGGATCACTTCCCGTACCGGTCCTGACACCGGAATCTCCGGGCTCAGGAACGACACCCGTCCCATCTCGACCTGGATTCTGTTCTCCGGATCAATCACCTGCGCTCTGACCATACCACCCAGAGTCGCCAGCTGAAACGGCTCGTGCCCAACCAATCCCCGGTCGTATAAAAAGCGGCTGAAGATGCGCAAGCCATTACCGCTCTTTTCCGCTTCACTGCCATCAGGATTCAAAATCCGCAATGCCGCCAGGCAACTGCTGCGTTGCTCGGTCGTTAGCCCGGCTGCAGCACAAATCTGCTCAAAATCCTCAGAACCGGGCTGAAAAGGCCCAAGCAGGATTCCATCCGAGCCAATGCCATAATGATACTGGCAAAGCAGGCAAATATCAGCCTTACTCAAAGGAGCGCTTAACTCATCCGGGGAAACCACCAGATAGTCGTTGCCTAAACCATGATATTTTTCTAATTTCATCCTGTTCTCCTCTGCTTATACGGCTGCCACATACAACTCTCCCCTCCGGCCGGCAGGATATTCAAGCCTGCAGGCAGCGATGCAGCGCGGCACAGATATAGCGATTGTCCGATTCGCTCATAGCCGGATGAATCGGCACGCAGATAATGCGCTCCGCCAAGGCCTCTGACTGCATGGTACGCTGCCCGGCAGTATGCCGGGCAATCAGCGGATGTCCCATATAAATCGGCCGGTTGGCAATTACACACCGGACCTTGAATTCTTCCTCCATGCGCTGCATGATTGCATCGCGCCCTGGACCGGCTAATGACTCATCCACCAAACAGGTATACAGATAATAACTGTGCTGGCAGTCTGCCGGTTCACACGGCAGCTGCAAACCCGGCAGCCCCTGCAAAAGTTTGGTCCGCAAAGCAGCGACCGACCGACGCATAGCGATAAAACGATCCAGCTTGCTCAGTTGCACCAATCCCACCGCCGCCTGGACTTTGGTCAGCACATTCGAAGTCCCCCAGGCACCAGCCGCAGAACCGTACATCCGCACCGAACGGCAATACGCCGACAAGGCTAAATCATCGGTGCTGATCATGCCGCCCTCGCCCAAAGTGGTCATGTTCTTCATGGTGTGAAAAGAAAAAATCGTCGCCCAGGCGTGCTTTCCGCAGCCAATCTTCTCACCCCGATAACTGCCGCCGCAGGCCCGGGCAGCATCAGCCACAATTTTTGCCGGGCCGTGCACCGGATGGGGATGGCGTTCAGCACAGGCCTGGTATTCCGCCAAAGGCGCGGACAAACCATTGAAATGCACCGGGAAGATCGCCCGGGTCCGAGGAGAAATTTTCTTTTCCACATCGGCGGGATCAAGCTGAAAGTACAGCGGATCGCATTCCCCCAGCACGACCTGCCCGCCGGCACCAATCACCGCCAGGGCTGCGGCAATGTAATTGCAGGCCGGCACGATAACCTCGTCCCCGGGCTGCAGGTTCAAATAGCGCATCACCATATCCAGCCCTGGGCCACAGCTGTTGACTGCGACCGCATCCGCAGCCCCAACATACTTGGCAAAGGCCTGCTCAAATTCGGGAATCGGACTGGCCGAAAAACCGAATCCGCGGGTAAAATCCATCGCCTCGCGCATCGCCGTCACCGCTGCGGCGATCTCTTCTTCGTCATAAATGCTGCCCAGCAAGGGCTCGCTCCGCCAAAGGACTTGCAGGCCACCCTGCAAGCCGGCTTGGATTTCCTGTTCGGTCATCATGGTGCAACTCCTGTTTGACTGGTGTAAGCCCACTCTATCAGCTGCCGGGCAATATCATCCCGTACCTTGTCTCCACCCCGTCCTTTGACTCCCATCACAATCACTACCACTCGCCCTTGCTCACGCTCACAGGTCGCCACCACGCAGTACCCCGCCTTATCAGTCATGCCAGTCTTCATACCGTTCACCCCCGGACAGGTGCGGAGAAGACGGTTGGTGCTGTCCAGCTGGAACGGCTTCTGGGTATTTTCCCGGATATATTCCTGCCAGGTGGCAGTCCATTTCATCACCGCCGGATACTGCCACAGCCGCTCGGCCAAATAAGCCAATTCCAAAACGCAACCTTGATTCTCCAGTCCCTCCCGACCATGCGGCAGACCGTGCGCATTGTAGAACACAAAACGCCGGCAGCCAAGCTGCCGGGCGCGACTATTCATCTGCTTCACAAAGTCATCATGACTGCCGCCGGCCAGAAATTCGCCCAACAAGAAAGCGCAGTCATTGGCGCTGCGGATCAGGATGCATTTCAACAGCTCGTCAACCGTAAAAGTCTCACGCGGGTCCAGCCAGACCTGACGGGTGCCAATCCGAGTCGCATTCTTGCTGACCCGGACCGGGGTCTGCAGAGTGATCCCGGAGTTGCCATACTGAATTTCCTCCATCACCAGCAGGGCAGTCATCATCTTGGTCAAAGAGGCCATAGGATAAGCAGATTCAACCTTCTTCCCCCAGAGCATACGACGATCAGGAAGAGTGAATACACCGGCAGCCTGGCAGGCGTCCGTAGACTTCAATAATGCTGCCGGGGGAGTAAGCCCAACAGGCGTAAAATAATCGTCCGAGAATATGGACAATTTCTCCTTAACCGACCCTGAAAGGCCTGGAGCTGATTCTCCCCCCTCAGAACTGCCTCCGGAAAGTTCCGACGACGACGTGTCCGGCACCACTGCCTCCGCAGCCGCAGGGGCCCTGCTCAGGGTGTCACTAAAAAAGAGCATTGAGGCCAAAAAAATATGAACTGCCAAAACTATGCCCAGCAAAAAATATTTCAACATGGTCGTTGCCTTTATGTTATGCCATGCTGCCTTAACAGCTCCTGAACTACCCCCCCCCAATAACAACCATCGCTCACGATTCCGGGGACGCCACAGAAGGCTTCCGGGGAGGACGGGGCCGGCGGCGCCGGCGCTTGTAGGTTCTCGCCGGAACAACCGCTGCCTCTGAATCACCTGTCACATCTCCAGATTGGACTGGTAACGGTGGAACCGCTACACTGATCTCCGGCAAAGCTGCCAGAATGTCATCGCTCCAGGAAAAAATCTCCACCAGCATTGCCACCAGCGCACGAGCATGGCGGTATTCAATATGGTTCAGCGCCCGTGGAGATACCGGGCGCGCCAGCAAACGCGGAACCAAGTAACAGATATTACGAATCCGGGTGGCAAAAAATTTGGGCAACGCATATCTGTCAAAAATCAGCCGGATGGCTTTTGTCGCCGTAGCATCAGTGTTCGCATCGCGCTTCCAGAATGCAGTCATATCCTGAGGGTTGAGCGCACTCATCAGGAATGGCAGGCTGGGAGTAGCCAGAGCCAGGCCGCGGGAATTACTCAGATTCCCAGCGGCAACCTCGCGATCCCGGATACTCAGCAGCTGTCGGGCCAGCACGCCCTCGGACTCGTCCCAGGACTGTGACATCACCGGCCAGATGTACTCCAGCAGACCGTAAGCCTGCAACTGGCTTAAAATCGGCTCAGCTTTGCTCGAACAGAGTATCTTCAACAATTCTTCAAACAGACGCGATGAGGAAGCCAGAGTAATCCTCTCGCGCATCGTCGTCAAAGCCTTTTTTACCTCACGGGAAAGATGAAAACCAAATTGCCCGCACAGCTTCACCGCCCGCAGCATCCTCACCGGGTCCTCAGTAAAACGCTGCACGGGATCGCCAACAGCCCGCACTACTTTGCGCTTCAAATCCTTCTGACCACTGGAAAAATCAATCACTCCGCGATCACCAGTCAAATCGTAATACATGGCATTGACGGTAAAATCGCGCCGGGCTGCATCCTCTTCCAAGGTACCGAATTCATTGTCACGCCAGATCATCCCGTCCTGGTCATCCTCACGGCCACGGCGTTCCTCCGCATTGGGACAGCGCCGGAAAGTACTGACCTCATAGATGTCCTTTTTGAAAAACACATGCGTCAGGCGGAAGCGCCGACCGATGATGCGCGAATTGCGCCGACCGAAAACCGCCCTGATTTCCTCCGGCGTGGCAGAGGTGGCAATGTCATAAACCTTGGGCTCACACCCCAACAGTAAATCGCGGACCGCGCCGCCGACAATATATGCCTCGTAGCCGCTCTCAACCAGTTTGCGGACGATGGCACAAGGTTCTGATTTTAATTTATTGCGAATAGGCATCTGTTCATAACGTCGAAAGTGTTCATAAAAAGCCGCACCCGGGATAAACTCACCACGGCAATGACAATTGCTCTGGCGACGGCTCCAAAAGCTCCCTGAGCGGGGCAAAACTCAAGCGATGCTCCGGGCATGGCCCCAAACGGCGCAAGGCCGCTAAATGCTCAGCTGTCCCATAACCCTTGTGACGGGCAAAACCATACCCGGGATACTGCCGCTCAAACTCAAGCATCAAGGCATCACGGTGACTCTTGGCCAAAATACTCGCCGCAGCGATGCTGGCCGAAACCCCATCACCCTTGACGATAAAACGAGCCGGAATCGGGAAATCGTGTACCGGCAGACCATCAATTAAAGCAAAATCCGGAACTGGCTGCAGACTGCTGACGCTCTCCCGCATACACTCATGCGTGGCCTGCAGGATATTCAGACGGTCAATCTCGCTGGCCGAACGCAGAGCAAAGGCATAGCGCACTCGCGGGTCTTCCCGTAACGCCTGGGCCAACTCCTCCCGCCGTGCCGGACTCAAAGCCTTGGAATCCTGCACCGGCAACCCAAAATCCTGCTCCAAGGGCAGAATTACCGCTGCCACCACCACAGGGCCGGCCAAGGGACCGCGACCGACCTCATCCACTCCAGCCACCACTTGCACCCCTGGCAACGACAGCGCCTGGCGCTCAAAACTGAACATATCAATGCAAGAACATGCTTTCTTCACCATTCCCGCCTGCAGGCTGAAAACGCGAAGCTTCTCCCCCCCCCGGCCCCACACCTCTCACGCCCGGATGGAAAGAGAAAACCGCGCCTGCCGACCAGCAGCTGCTGCTGCAAAAAAAATGGTGGCCTTTTGCAAGAGCCACCAGAATAAAAGCTTACGTTGCTTAGCTAAGCCGCTTCGCCTTGACCCGGGCGGCCTTGCCGACCTGATTCCGCAAGTAGTACAGCTTGGCCCGGCGCACGCGTCCCTCACGAACCATCTTGAAACCGGCAATGCGAGGCGAATGCAACGGGATTACCCGCTCCACACCCTGCCCGGAAACCACCCGGCGCAAAGTGACCGTCTGGGAAATACCAGTGCCATTCTTGGCGATAATCGTCCCGGTGAAAGCCTGGATGCGCTCTTTGCCGCCTTCAATAATTTTGACATCAACTTGCACAGTGTCGCCAACATTCATCGGCAACACATCAGTTTTCAGATTTTCCTGGCGGATTTTTTCAATCGTGTTCATCGTCATCTCCGTTATCTTGAGTATCAAAATGCTGCTGCAATAAATCTGGCCGGCGGGACAAGGTACGCAACAAACGCTGCTCTGCCCGCCATTGCGCGATCCGCTGGTGATCGCCTGATAACAACACCGCCGGCACCTCCATGCCCTGGAAATCAACCGGACGGGTGTATTGCGGATATTCCAGCAAATCGCCTTGGGAAAATGACTCCTCTTGGGAAGAATCAGCACTGCCCAGAACCCCGGGCAGCAGACGAATCACCGCATCCGCAACCACCGAGGCCGCCAGTGCCCCGTTGGTTAAAACATAGTCCCCCAGTGAAAGCTCTTCATGCATCAGGCATTGACGAGCACGCTCATCAATCCCCTCATAATGACCGCAAACCAAAATCAGATGTGTCAAGCACGCATAGCGCCGGGCAATCCCTTGGGTGAAAGGCTGTCCCTGCGGACAGAGCAACACCACCCGGGACTCCGGCCCCGTCAGGCTCGACAAACACTCAAACAACGGCTCCGGACGCAGAACCATGCCGGCACCACCACCATACGGAGAATCATCAACCGTCCGGTGCGCATCATGCGTGAAATCACGCAAATCAACCAGATTGATCTCCACCAGACCTTTGCGCCAAGCCCGCCCGATGATGGACTCACCCAGAGCCCCGGCGCAAATGCTGGGAAAAAGGCTGACGATGTCCAGGCGCATGAGCAAAACAGCCCCGCTGTCCTCCCACCTCAATCAAGAACATCAACCATGATCCGCTGGCCGACCCGACCGGCAGCACCACTGACCAAGGAACGCAGGGCCGAAATCGTCTTCCCGCTCTTGCCTATGACCTTGCCAATGTCTTTCTTGACACAGGTAATTTGAATGACTGTCTGATTATCCTTGTCAACACTGTTGACCCTGACCTGGTCCGGCTCATCAACCAGAGATTGAACTACGTACAGAACAAAGCCCTCCAGGCGCTCCAAAGACACACTCTGTTCCTGCTCAATCGCCTCATCCTCAAGATCAGAACTGTCCAACTCCGGCTCAGGAACAGAATTCGGGGAAAGCGGACTCTCAGACGCCGGCGCCACATCCTCAGCACTGCTGCCGAAAATTTTCCGTAAAAAAGAAATACCCATGGGACACATGCCTGCTTGTTTATGCCTCGGTCTTGGCCGCTTCAGCGGCGGCGGACGACGTTGCATCAGGTGACTGTCCGGCACGGGCCCGCTTGATAATCGCAGCAACCGTCTCACTGGGCTGAGCACCACGGGGAATCCAATAATCTACCCGTTCCAAGTCTATCTTCTCAAACTTGTGCCGGGGATCGTACACCCCGATGTTCTCCAGGAAACTCCCATCACGAGGTTTGCGGGAATCCGTAACCACAATACGATGGCAGGCAGCATTGCGCTTGCCAGTCCTGCGAAGCCTGATCACTACTGACATTCTTCTTTCCTTACTTATGCAAAACGTGAACCGATAAAAATCTAAATTTGGAAATGAATTAATATAATTCACAATTGCAAAGTAGCAAATCAATGCACAATTTTTACCGAATCTTTACAGTCCCAAAGAATCAGAAATTGATATTTTCTTTTTCTCGCCTGCCCGGTTT
>JAAZIZ010000177.1 GCA_012800565.1 Lentisphaerota bacterium | reverse complement strand
CCGGGACCCATGTCCTCAGACTCGACATCAAGGCAGACAAAGCCCTGCCAACCGGCAACCGTTTCCTGGGCGGCAGCAACTCACAATTCGTTGATATCCATCAGCCCGGCGGACTCTATAAAGCCAATTTCGCCCTTAAAGAAGCACCGCCGGACCAGGAGAAAACAACTGAAACCGCGACAGCAGCCCCAAAAGCTGCGGTTGAGCCGTCCGTGCCCGAACCCACCTGGGAGGAACGCCTCGAAAGCATGACGCCCGAGCTGGCCATCCTGAGTCCGTCGGACGGCAGCATTGCCTCCGGCGATCGGGTCAATGTGATGCTGAAGGCTGCTCAGGGTGCGCAGTTGACCTTGAAAGTCAATGGGGAGGCAGTTCCATCCACCCAGATCGGTCGCAGCATGGTCCATCCCGCCAAGCGGATTGCACTGCATGAATACATCAATGTGCCGCTGAAATCCGGCTGTCGGAATGTGCTGGCAGTCGAAATGCGGGACAACTTCGGCAATGTGCGCGGGCAGAAAACGATCGGCATCCGCTGTCCGGGTGCGCCGGCCATGCTCCTGATCAGCCCTGAAGAGGAGAAACTCGTCGCCGATGGCCAATCTGAACTCAAAGTGCGTATTGCCGTTTATGACCGCGACAAACTGCCGCTCCGTTATGACGGTCTGATGAGCATCGAACTGTCCGCCGGCGAGATCATCGAAGAAGACCTCGATCCCAATACCGCCGGCCATCAGCTGCCATACCGCAACGGAATGACCAGCTTCAGTATCCGGGCGCCGCGCGAAAGTGGCCAGGCTACTATTTATGCCACTTTTGCTGCCGTGACGGAAAAGCGGGAAATTTTCTTTGCACCACATCTGCGCGACTTCCTGCTGCTGGGCATCGGGGAGCTGACCATCGGGCGCGGCAGCGGAGATGATTTCTCCGGCATGACCAACAGCAGCAACGACTGGGCGCAGAAAGGCTCTTATGCAGGATTTCGGGGTGCCTTCTTCGCCAAAGGTAAAATCAGTGAAAATCTGCTGCTGACTGCCGCTTATGATTCGCATCAGCCGGAACGCGATGACTTCTTCCGCGAAAATACGACAGACCCGGATTCGGAGGATAAATATCCGGTCTATGGCGATGAGAGCGAAAGCGGGTTTGATGCCAAATCCCGCGACAAGCTCTACCTGCGCCTCGATCACGGCAAGTCCCGCCTGCTCTATGGAGACTTCCATACCGACTTCAATGACACCACCTTGAGCAAGTATACGCGTACCTTTACCGGGCTCAAGGCTGACCTGAATACCGAGCGTCTTAAAGTCAGCAGCTTTATCGCCCACTCCGACCAGGTCCAGGTTGTCGATGTCATCGCCGGGCGGGGAATATCAGGCTACTATTTCCTGACCCATGACCGCGTTGTCGACGGCAGCGAACGGGTCGTCCTCGAAGTGCGCGACCGCACGCGTCCCGGGCAGATTCTGTCCAGCGAAAGCAAGTCCCGCGGCACGGATTATGAGATTGATTACGAGAGAGGGGCAATTCTTTTCAAGGCACCGGTGCCCAGTTCGGACGAAGACCTGAATCCAATCTACCTGTCAGTCACCTACGAGTGCGAATCCGGCGCCGACAAGGAATTCAACTACGGTACCCGCGCTGTCGTCAAACTGACCAAAAACCTGGACCTCGGGTTGACCGGAATCGTCGAGGAGAACCCGATCCACGATGAGACCTTGTTCGGCGCTGATCTGACCTTGCGCCTGCCGGCCAGCAGCACCTTGAAAGCCGAAATCGCCCAGAGCGACTCGCTGTTTGACAGCAATCCAGGCTTTGCTGCGGCCAGCGATCAGGCCTGGTCTGTTGAATTCGAAAGCAAACCGCTGGAAAACCTCACGTTGCACGCCTATCACCGCGATATCGGCGAAGACTTCCAGAATCTCTCCGCCACCGATGCACAGCGCGGACGCCGCGAAAGCGCTTTCGATCTGGAATACAAGTTTGACTCGAAAACCAGCCTTTTTGGCCAGGTCATCGATACGCATGACCGGTTCTACGACAACACTCAGTTCCTGGCTAAAATGAAACTGGAAAAACAGTTCGAGAAGAGCAAAATTGCCTTGCAGATCAGCCATGAAAATTCGAGTGACGAGCCGATTCCGGTGACCATTCTGCGTCCGTTCCAATCCATGGGACGTTCTTCATTTGATATCCATGAAGAGACCCTTGATGACTCTCTGGCGGTGACCCTTGCCAGCGAAACGCAACTCTGGGAAAACCTCTCGCTGACCTTGAGCCATACGCAGGAACTGAAGGATACCCGGACCAGCCTCAGCCAGGTCGGCCTGCAGCTTCGCATACCCGGCAAAGGACGTCTCTTTATCAAGGAAGAACGCGCCAAATATACCGAACGCAGTGAGCTGAATACACTGTTCGGTATGGAAATCGATATCGCCAAGAATACGGTCGGTTTCCAGGAATACCGCATGGCTGACGGCATGGACGGAAAAGCCCTGCAGCAAAGCATCGGCCTGCGCAATACTTTCCGGCTGACCGATACGCTTTCCGGCAGCCTGAGCGTCGAAAACCAGAAAACCACGCGCGGTGAAGAACGCCGCAACCGTCCGGATGCCTTCGCGTTTGCCACCGCCGCCGAATATCTGCCCAGTGACACGCTGAAAATCACCTCCCGCCTGGAATACCGTAATGCCAGTGATTCCACCACGCAGCTGGCGGAGTTGGGGCTGGCCAGCAAACTCAGCCGGGAACTCTCTTTCCTCAGCCGGGCACGCTATTTCCGGGATGATTTTGACGCGCAGGGCAGCCGCACGGTTTCCCGTCTGCTGGCCGGCTTCTCTTACCGCCCGATTGCCCATGACCGCCTCAATCTGTTGCAGAAATTCGAATACAAGCATGAAACCGATAAGACTTCCAATATCGGCATGGATACCGACAGCTATATCGCTTCTTTGGAAATGGTCTATCAGTTCAGCAAACGCCTCCAGGCAGCCGCCAAATACGCCGGCAAACTGGTCAGCGACTACGGTGAGCAGAGCTACACCGACATGATCAGCGCTCGCCTTTCTTATGATCTCAGCGAACGCTTTGATACCAGCATCGGATACCGCCTGCTCAATGCCCATGATGCGCAGGCAATCTCGCATGGCGGATTCATCGAATTCGGCGCCAGAGTCGTTAAAAACCTCTGGCTGTCAACCGGATATTCCTTCGACTCCTTTGATTCCGACCTGACCGGCGGCAGCAATAAAGGACGAGGCGCATACCTGAAACTGAGACTCAAGGTCGATGAAAATATCCTCGGCGATTGATGGACGAAAAATTTTTCGCTCCTGCGCCCGGATGGTATTGCATTGCGATTTTTACAGAATATAGTTTAAATCATTCCTTAGTTTGTGCAACAGGTATTTTTTTACAGGTGGTAAATCTCTATGCCCGTGACTCTGAAAACAGTTTTTCTGCTGGTGGCTTCCAATTTATTCATGACCTTTGCCTGGTATGGTCATCTGCGCAACATGAGCAACCGGGCCTGGTATCTGGCTGCCTTGGCCAGCTGGGGCATTGCGCTGTTCGAGTATCTGCTGCAGGTTCCCGCCAACCGCATCGGCTCCCAAGTGATGACAGTCTCCCAGCTGAAAATCATCCAGGAGGTCATCGCCCTGAGTGTTTTTGTGCCGTTCGCTCTGTTGTATCTGAAAGAGAAATGGACCTGGAACTACCTCTGGGCCGGGCTCTGTCTGTGCGGGGCGGTATTCTTTATGTTCCGGAAATAATTGTCATACGGGTGAAAATTTTTTCGCCTCTTCAAGGAGATAGCCATGGAAAAGAAAATTGCCGCTTTTGGAGAAATCATGTTGCGTCTTTGCCCCGCCGGCAAGAAGCGCTTTCAGCAGGTCCTGCCTGGACAACTGGAGGCCACTTTCGGTGGTGGTGAGGCCAATGTCTGTGTGTCGCTGGCGATGCTGGGGGCAGAGGCCCGCTATCTGACTGCCTTGCCCGACAACCCGATCAGCCAGGCCTTGCTGGCGCAGTTGCGCGGTTTGGGCGTAGATACTGACATGGTGCTGCTGTCCCCGAACGGACGTCTGGGGATTTACTATGCCGAACATGGAGCGGCCCTGCGCGGCTCAAATGTGATTTATGACCGCAGTCATTCGGTGATTTCCCAGTCCGCTCCTGAGGATTATTGTTTTGAGGCGATGCTGGTCGGCTGTTCGCATTTGCATCTCACCGGCATCACTCCGGCCTTAAGCGAGAAAGCATACCGTTCAACTTTGGGCATAGCCGAGGCGGCGGCTAACCTGGGGCTGACCATCTCCTGCGATTTGAATTACCGCAAGAAACTCTGGAAATGGCATCCGGAATTAAGCCCCAATAAGTTGGCGGCCAAATGCATGTCCCAAATTGTCAAATATGCGGATATCATCATTGGCAATGAGGAGGACGCCACGGATGTGTTTGGCATTCAGGCTGAAGGCAGCGCGGTTGCCGAAGGCCGCCTGAATCTCGCCGGCTACCAGGCGGTCGCGGCCAAGCTCTCGCAGCAGTTCCCCAAGGCGTCATTTATCGCCATCACTCTGCGGGAGAGCATCTCCGCCGACCATAATAACTGGGGCGGGATGCTCTACGAGGTGCGGCAGCGGAAAAGCTATTTCGCGCCTCTTTCCCCAGAAGGCGAATACCGCCCCTACCAAATCCGTGATATCGTGGACCGCTTCGGAGGCGGTGATTCATTCTGCGCCGGGCTGCTCTATGCCTTGAATACCCCGGACTTGGCGGAGCCCTCCACGGCTATCCATTTTGCGGTTGCCGCCAGTGCTCTGAAGCATACCATTGAGGGAGATTTCAACTATTCTACCGTAGCGGAGGTGCAGGCTTTGCTGCAAGGCAATGCTTCGGGGAGAGTCAAACGATGAATAACCAGGCGAGTTTTCAGCAGTTTCTGCAGGAATGCCCGGTTGTCGCCATCTTGCGCGGAATCACGCCGCCGGAAGTCCCCGCGGTCTGCGATGCGTTGTTCCAGGGCGGCATCCGGCTGCTGGAAATTCCGCTGAACTCGCCGCAGCCGGAACAAAGCATCGCCCTGGCCGCCAGACATTGTTCCGGGCGCCAGCTGGTCGGGGCAGGCACAGTGCTGAGCCCGGCGGAGGTTCAGCTGGTGCGGGCTGCAGGCGGGCAGTTCGTAGTCTCGCCCAATACGGATGCCGCAGTAATTCAAGCTACGCTGCAGGCAGGGCTGGTCTCCGTGCCCGGATTTATGACTGCCAGTGAGGCTTTTACAGCTCTGCAGGCCGGCGCAAATTACTTGAAGCTGTTTCCGGCCGGGCAGTTCGGGCCAGGATATGTTCGGGACCTGCAGGCGGTGATCAAGGCGCCGATTCTGGCTGTAGGGGGCATCACTGCCGACAATCTGGAATCTTTTCTGGCGGTCTGTTCCGGGGCAGGGGTGGGCAGCGCGTTGTACAGCCCCGGCCGCCCTGCGGCAGAAGTACTGGCCCGGGCCAGGCAGTTGCGAAACCTGGTGACAGGAATATCCCACAAAACCGGAGCCCCGTAGGTTATGTAGTACCGCGCCTCCGGCGCGGGGGATGGTATGGGACGTATGGGACGTATGGATGGGACAATGGGATAATGGGACAATGGGAAGGGCGGGGCGGCCTTGCAGGTTACCCAGGGCGTTGCCCTGGGCTGATATGTCGTGCGCTTTCAGCGCTGATGCCAATTCCGCCCCGTCCGACTTGTCCGACCCGTCCGACTCGTCCGACTTGTCTGACTTGTCCGCCCCGTCCGACTTGTTCTAACGGCGCTGGAATTTGGCCGTGAACATCGCGTCGCAGTCGCCGTCCCAGGGCCAGAGCTGCTTATATCCCGGGCATTCCCGGCCGCTTACCGGGCAGGTAAAAGGCGCCAGGGCAAACGCTGAATTCTGGCGCAGGAATTCTTCCACCACGCCTTGATTTTCCTGCCGGAACATTGAGCAGGTGGAGTACACCAGCGTGCCGCCTGGCGCTACCGCCTCAGCAGCATGGCTGAGCAATTGCAGCTGCAGCTTGACAAAATCGGCCACTTCGCCGGCGCGGGCAGTCCAGCGGAGATCGGGATTGCGTCTCCAGGTGCCGGAACAAGTGCAAGGTGTATCTACCAGCACCCCGGCGAAACGTCCCCGGAAAGTCGGCATCGCCTTGCCTTTCCATTCCTTGCAGCGGATATTGGGGAACTGGGCCCGGCGGGCCCGCAGCTTTAGCTCCTGCAGCTTATGCAGCCTGATATCAGTGGCCAGGACACTGCCTTTGCCCTGCATCAGCCAGGCCAGATGCAGGGTCTTGCCGCCACCACCGGCACAGGCATCCCACCACTGTTCGCCAGGTCGAGGAGCGCAGATATGGGCGACGGCCTGTGAAGCCAGGTCCTGGACTTCAAAATCACCGGCTTTGAAATTGACCTGATTGCGGAAATTGCGGTTGCTGCTGCGCTCAATTTTCAAGGCATACTGCAGGCGCTCGTGGCGGCTGGTCGGAATATCGTCATCGGCCAGTTCTTGCTGCAGCCATTCGACATCACTGGTCTGCGCCCGCAGCCACACCGGGGGCCGTTTTTGCAGCCATGGCAGGAGCTGCTCTGCGGAGATATTTTCCTCCGGTGCCAGGTACTGGAAAGTCCATTCCGGGACCAGCTGGGAGGGGCTCAGGGACAAACCGTGCGGCAGCAGCGGTTTGAGAACCCGGCTGCGCTCAGCCAAACTGGGCTGTGCCGTCCGGCTGCGCTCAGCACTTCTGTCCGCATCCGCCGTGCCCCAGAGTGCGGCGGCGGGCGGCATTTCGCCCGGATTGTCCAGCAGCCAGGCAGCATAGAGGCATTTATACCATTCTTTGCCTGGGAGGTTCCAGCCCGGGGCCTGGTTCTGCCAGGCCTGCACGAATGCCGGCGGCGCCAGATGCTGCAGCCATCCCCACCAGCGCAGCAGCGCAAACAGAGTCTCGCTGATCAGACGGCGGTCGCGGGAGCCGAACTGGCGGTTGGCATAAAAGGTGTCTTTCAGGCAGCGGTCGGCAGGCTTTCCGCCCAGCAGAGATTCATTCAAGGTATCCACCACTGCCTGGGCACAGACCCGGGCCTGGGTCTCCAGGCGGTTCGGGGGCAGCGGGCGTTCAGCGGGCATGACTGGCTTTCTTCTGGGCGGCCTGCACAGTATTGAACAGCAGCATGGTGATAGTCATCGGCCCGACCCCGCCGGGAACCGGCGTAATCAGCGAGGCTTTCTCGCTGACGGCAGCGAAATCGACGTCGCCGGTCAGGCGATATCCGCGTTTGGCCTGGGGGTCTTCGACCCGGTTCACACCGACATCGATCACCACTGCCCCAGGTTTGACCATACCGGCAGTGATGGTGTTCGGGCAGCCGGCGGCGGCAATGATGATATCAGCCCGCAGGGTATGGTTGCGCAGACCGCGGGTGCGGGTATGGCAGACGGTCACGGTGGCATTCCCGTAAGGAGCTTTCTGAATCAGCAGATTGGCCAGCGGCTTGCCGACGATATTGCTGCGGCCGACCACCACCACTTCCGCACCGCTCAGGTTGACCTCACAGCGCTGCAGCAGCTGCAGTACCCCATGCGGGGTACAGGGGAGGTAGGTTTCTTCCCCCAGTACCATCTTGCCTACGCTGACCGGATGGAAACCATCGACGTCTTTTTCCGGCGCAATGGCGTTGATGATTTTGCTTTCGGAAATCTGCCTGGGCAGGGGCAGCTGCACCAAGATGCCGTGAATTTTGGGATCACGGTTGAGTTTGTCGATCAATGCCAGCAGTTCTTCCTCGCTCGTCTCGGCCGGCAGGCGGTTGTCGGAAGAGTAGATGCCGATTTCGGCACAGGCTTTTTCCTTGGCGCTGACGTAGGACTGCGAGGCGGGGTCGGTGCCGACCAGCACTACCGCCAGGCCGGGCTGTATGCCGGTCTCGCTGCGCAGGGCGGCGATTTTCTGCTGCAGTTCCTGACGAATGGCGGCGGCTACTTGTTTCCCATCAATGATTCGTGCGGACATAATACTCCTTTTTAAGTTAACAAGCCGCAGCTGCGCGGCTTTGGTTGCAGCACGGGGCAAAAACTATCCTTCCGGGGGGAGGCTGCTGGTTCTGCTTCCAGGGCGCAGGCACAGTAAGCCGGCCAAAAGCAACAACAGCAGCCCCAATACCGGGAAGATGCCGAAGAACAGTCCGCAGAGTCCGGCCAGGGCCATGGCTTTGCGGCTGCGCAGTCTTGCCGGCAGCCAGCGCAGACCCTTGCGCTTGAATATAGTGCGGATGCCGGCAGCCAGCAGAATCAGCACCAGCAGAGCAAAGAGATTCTTCCAGGCGGTCAGGCTGCGCCGGGATAACGACCGGCCGGTGACCTCCTGCACGGCCCGGGGGCTGGAAAAATACAGCACCTGCCAGCGGCTGTCGTCACGGGGCGGAAGTTCGAGCTGCAGGCTGGCCTGGTTGGCAGCCGTTGCCGGCGGCGGCGGAGCGGG
>JAAZIZ010000176.1 GCA_012800565.1 Lentisphaerota bacterium | reverse complement strand
TCACCCGTCCGACTTGTCCGACTTGTCTGACTTGTCCGACTTGTCCGACCCGTCCGACCCGTCCGACTTATCCTGGCAGCGGCGTATTATTGCTCCTGCAGCAATTCATCGAGGATTGGGTTGGGTCCGGCGCCGGCGGTGCGGGCGCGCTGATAGAGTTGCTTGGCTTCGTCCGTCCGGGGTGGCTTGGAGGTGGCCATGATCATGGCCAATGCAGTCAGGGCCGGCTGGTAGTCAGCGTCTGTTGCCAGGGCCTGCCGCAAATAGTTCTCGGCCGCCTGCGGCATTTCGGCGGCGGCGTAGGCCATTCCCAGGGCAGCTTTGGCTTGGACGTTGTCAGGTTGGAGGAGCGTACACCAGCTCAGGAAAGTGACGGCGTAGGCCGGCTGATTGGCCTGCAGACAGGATTCTCCCAGACTGAGGAGCGTATTGAAGTCTCCTGCCGCCTGATTGAGATAATTATTGAGGGCCAGTCCAGCCTGGTCCTGTTCACCTGCCTGCTGCAGCAGTACCGGAATGCGGGCCAGAGTCTGGACGTGACCTGGCCGGGCGCTGGCAATGCGCTGCCAGAGTTTGGCGGCTTCGCCCCACTCCCCGCTTTGCTCCAAAGCGATGGCTTTCTGAATAAAATCTGCCAGGGCTTGGTTTTCTTTCTCGCGCCGCAGTTCTGCAGCTTTCGCCTGTTCAAGCTCTTTTTTCAAGCCACTGAGCTGCTCTTGCAGGTCTTTGAGCTGCTGCTGCGCGGCCGACCATTGTTCCTGGACCAGCCGGCTGGATTCAGCCTTGGCGGCGGCGATCTGGGCTGCGGCAGCCTGCTGTGCGGCGGCGACCTGTTGGGCGGCGGCCTGCTGCGCGGCGATGATTTTGTCCTCGGCGAGGTCGGCCTGCGGCGTACGCCGCAATTCTGTCAGTGCGGCCTTGGCTCCGCTGAGTTCCTGGGTCAGGGCATGGACTTTGCTGTTCTGTTCGTGCAGCTCAAGCACAGCTTTTTGCCGGAAGCTATCCAATTCCTGGTTTTGTGCTTTAAGGGCTGTTAGTTCCTGCTGCAGTTTGTCCGTACCGGCGGCAGTGCGCCGCCAGGCCTGCGCCTGCAATTCAGCCTGTTCCAGCTTAGTCTTGAGCTCCTGCAGGCTAGTCTTGAGATCGCTGTTCTCAGCTTGGTACTGTTGTTTTTCCGCATTCAGGCGAGTCAGGAAATCCATCTGGGCGGGCATTGGCAGGGGCGAGTCCGAGGCGGAGGCATCCGGTGGTTGCTGGCTCAGGGCGTGGGCAAGGCGCAGACGCTCCCGGGCGGCGCGCAGAAATTTCTCCAGTTCCTCCCGGGACATGGCTGCGATGGCGCCCTGTTCCCGACCTTCCAGGGCCAGAATCTTCTGACGGCAATTCTCCATCCGAAAGGCGAGCATACTAGGGTTCCAGCGCGGGTGTTCTTTCTGGAGACGTGCCAAGGTATCCCAGGACTGGCGCAATAAATCCAGCGCACCTAAGATATCTCCGGCGCTGCTCTGCTGATCAGCTTTTTCAATCAGAAGATAGGCGCTCAGCCACGCCTGCCGGATTTCTGCCGGGATATCCTCGAACTGCCCGAGGAGGCGCAAGGGACAAAGGATGAATGCCAAAGACAGGAAAATTAACGGGGATTTTACAATGCACATAGAAATTACTGCTTTGAGAGGTTATCTTAACAAATTGCCCGGTTGGATGCAAATCTGGCATTACTGCTAATAAGTTAATACGATTAATCGAGATGGCAAAGGCCAACGTGCAATTATTGGAGAAAAAATGCAGGAATCAGAAATCTTAAAGCTGTTTACCGATACCGGTGCGTTATTGCGCGGTCATTTCCAGTTACGCAGCGGCTTGCACAGCGATCAGTATTTTCAGGGTGCGCTGGTGCTGCAGCATACTCTGATTGCTGCCAGGCTTTGTCAGGCTCTGGCGGAGCCATGGCGGAATCAAGGCATTGAGACCGTGATATCGCCTGCCATCGGCGGTATCATTGTGGGACAGGAGGTCGGACGGGCCCTGGGCGTGAAAGCAATCTTCGCCGAAAAAGACGAAGCTTCAAATCTGCTGTTGCGGCGCGGTTTTTCCTTGTCTGAAGGCGAGAGGGTGCTGGTGGCTGAGGATGTGGTCACCAAGGGCGGAAGAGTACAGCAGACCATTGATTTGGTGCGTGCCTGCGGAGCCACCCCGGTCGGGGTGGCGACCTTGGTTGACCGCAGCCAGGGCTCGGTTGATTTCGGCATCCCATACCGGGCTCTGCTGCAGCTGCAGCTGCCGACCTACAGCCCGGAAAGCTGCCCGCTTTGCCAGAAAGGACTGCCAATCGACAGGCCGGGGTCCAAATAATCCCCAGTTATCCTGAACCGGTAATGGGGGGGAGACAGTGCGGGCCGGCTTAATTTATCGACTGTAAAAATCCCGTGTCTGCATTCCGGAGCAGTGATTTTTTTCCGGTAGTCGCAGTTTTGGGGCTCGGCCCCGCTTCTCTGTGGGAGAAGTTTTGAGTTTGAACTAAAAGTGTGAGAACAGGCAAGATGTTGCAGTGGCTGGCCAGAAAAATATTCGGTAATCGCAATACTCGGTTGCTGAAGCAGTTGCAACCTTTGGTGGTCAAGATTAACGAGTGGTTCGATTCTTACCGCAGCTTAAGCGATGAGCAGCTGAAAGCCAAGACTCAGGAATTCAAAGACCGCCTGAAAGCTGGCGAGAGCACAGATGATATTATGTGTGAAGCCTTTGCGGTCGTAAAGGATGCCTGCCGCCGTTTGAAGGAGAGCAAGAATCCGGACGAGAACAGCGTTCTGGTCACTGGTCATCGGATTTCCTGGGATATGGTCCCTTTCGATGTGCAGCTGCTGGGCGGCATAGCCTTGCATCAGGGCAATATCGCTGAGATGGCTACCGGTGAGGGCAAGACCCTGGTGGCTACCATGCCCTTGTATTTGAACGCTCTGACCGGACGGAATGTGCAGCTGGTGACGGTCAACGACTACCTGGCCCGGCGTGACTCCGAGTGGATGGGGCATGTGTTTAAGTGGCTGGGACTTACCGTTGGCTGCATCCAGAATAATATGTCCCCGCAGCAGCGCCGGGAACAGTATGCCTGCGATATCACCTATGGCACCAACAGCGAATTCGGCTTTGACTACTTGCGTGATATGGGCATGGCCAACAGCAAAGACGAACTGGTGCAACGCGATTATTTTTATGCCATCATTGACGAAATCGACAGTATTCTGATCGATGAGGCCAGGACGCCGCTGATTATCGCTGGTCCGGCTAAAGTCAGCACGCATCAGTTTGACAAGGTCAAGCCGATAGTTTCTCAGCTCTACCACCGGCAGTTCCAGCTGATGGCGGATTTGCTTCAGGAGGCCAAGGCTATCCTGGCTGATCCGGAAGCCAGCGCGGAGCGCCAGGATGAGGCATATTTGATGCTGGCCAAGGTCCAGCTGGGCATGCCGAAACACAAGCAACTGATGCGCCTGATGGAGGACCCGCGGATCCGCAAAGCCCTGGACCAGAAAGATGTCGAATTGCATAACGATAACAACCGCGGTTACTTGCAGAGGGTCAAGGAGACGCTTTATTTCACCATCAGCGAGCGTGAACATGAGGCTGATTTAAGCGAAATGGGCCGGCAATTCCTGCGTCCGGGCGATTCGGAGGCGTTCGTGATCCCGGATTTGCCTACGATCTTCAGCGCCATTGATGCCGATAATAGTCTGGATGAAAGCGCCAAGATGGAGAAGCGCAAGGCCGCGCAGATGGAATACGACAGCAAGTCCGAGCTGATTCACAACATCTCGCAGCTGCTGCGGGCCTATTGCCTGTTTGAAAAGGATGTCCAGTACGTCGTGCAGGACAACAAGGTCATCATCGTGGATGAATTCACCGGCCGGCCGCAGCCGGGGCGGCGCTTCAGTGAAGGGCTGCATCAGGCTCTGGAAGCCAAGGAAGGGGTGAAAATTGAGCGTGAAACCCAGACCCTGGCCTCCATTACCATCCAGAATTACTTCCGTATGTACGAGAAGCTGGCCGGCATGACCGGTACCGCCGAGACTGAGGCCAATGAGTTCAAATCCATCTACAAGCTGGATGTGGTGGTGGTGCCTACCAATCGCCCCTGCCAGCGCATCGACTACAACGACCGGGTGTTCAAGACCCAGCGCGAGAAGTATAACGCCATCATCGCGGAGATTGTCGACTGCCACCAGCGCGGCCAGCCGGTGCTGGTGGGAACGATCTCGGTCGAGGTCTCTGAACTGCTGAGCCGGCTGCTTAATCGCCGCAACATCATCCACAACGTCCTTAATGCCAAGCATCATCAGAGTGAGGCTGAAATCGTGGCCCGGGCCGGGCAGTTCGCGGCGGTGACTATCGCCACCAATATGGCTGGACGCGGTACAGACATCAAGCTGGGCCCGGGGGTCAGGGAGGCCGGCGGACTCCATGTCATCGGCAGCGAGCGGCATGATTCCCGGCGGATTGACCGGCAGCTGCGGGGACGCTGTTCCCGGCAGGGAGACCCCGGTTCATCGCGCTTCTATGTCTCTTTCGAAGACAACCTGATGCGGCTGTTCGGGTCCGACCGCATGACTTCGATTATGGAAAGCATGGGCCTGGAAGAAGGCGAGGAGCTCTCGCACAGTCTGTTGAACCGGACCATTGAGGGTGCCCAGAAACGGGTGGAGCAACAGCATTTCGCTACCCGGAAGCGCACTCTGGAATACGACGACGTGATGAACAAGCAGCGGGCCACTATTTATGAATTGCGGCGCAATATCCTGCTGACTGAAGATTCACGCGGAATGTTGCTGGACTATATCTATACTGCTGTGATAGAACGGGTCGAGAGCGCATTTGCGGCCCGGCCGCGGCATGAGAAACTGGATTTGGCTGCAGTACAGTCCTGGCTGTCCCGCACGATTCCGATCGGCTTCTCACAGGATATTTTTATGCATGATTCCGACCCTGAAGCCTTGAGTCAGGCGATTATGGACCGCATTGAAGAGGCTTACCGCCTCAAAGAGCAGTTCGAGGGTGAGGAGTCGCTGCGCTGGCTGGAACGCTACATCATGCTGAATGCTCTGGATAATCTCTACCAGGAGCATCTGTATGCGATGGACTCCCTGCGCCAGGGGGTGCAGCTGCGCTCGTACGGACAACGCGACCCACTGATCGAGTACAAGCAGGAGGCCTATAAGCTGTTCTCCGACCTGATGGATGCGATCAAGGATGACATCTGTTCGAACATCTTCCGCTTCAGCTCAATGACCCAGGCACAGGCAGAAGCCCTGCTGGCCAGGAATGCGAAAGAACGGGGCGATGGCAAAAGCAGCTCCACAGTAGAGATACACCAGAGCCTGAACGCTTTCGAGGGTCTGGACGGCAATGCTGGCGGCCGGATTGAGGCTGCTGCAACCGGACCGCATACCGTCCGGCGGGAGCAGCCCAAAGTCGGGCGCAACGATCCTTGCCCCTGTGGCAGCGGCAAGAAATTCAAGGCTTGTCACGGTCGTTAATTTGTAATGTGTCAGATTCTGTAGCTTCTAGGCACTTGGTTTTGGCTTGAAGTCTGAGGTAAGAAGGGTTAAGCACCTGTGGTGCAGGTTTTTTGCACCCATGCAGCACGCAGGCTGCTCTCTGTTTCCTGTATAGAAGAGTGACCCCTTGCGTTAATTTTGGCATCAATAGATTACAGCCAGTATTCAGGAGGACAATAATGCAACAGGACATCCGGATTGGAACTTTGGTACAGGGCAAGCCAGGAGCGGACCAGTATATCCGCCAGATTATTCCGCACGGCTTTGAGAGCTTCGCCATCACTTTTGGCAATGCTTTCAAGATTGCGCCTGAGGAGCTGGCCGGGCAAATCATGCCTCTGCTGGAGTCCGAGGGCCGCAAGATAGGCGCGATCTCGCTGTATTGCAATCCCTTGAAAGACGATGAGGCGGGCGAACTCGCGCGGCAGCAGTTCCGTCATCTGATCGATTGTGCGCCATTATACCAGACCGATGTCGTAAGCGGTTTCACCGGGCGGGTGCCAGGGGTACCGTTGCCGGATTCGCTGGCGCGTTTCAAGGAGGTCTGGACGCCGCTGGCCGAATACGCCGGCGAGCGCGGCATCAGGATTGCCTGGGAGAATTGTCCCATGGGCGGCAATTGGCAGACTGGTGACCACAATATCGCCCACAACCCTGCGGCCTGGGAACTGATGTTCGAGGCCATTCCCCTGCCCAATATCGGCTTGGAATGGGAACCCTGTCATCAGATGGTGCAGCTGATCGACCCGATGCCGCAGCTGCGGCAGTGGGTCAGCAAAATTTTTCATATTCACGGCAAAGATGCCACCATCCATCGCGATGTCATCGCCAAGTACGGCATCGCCAGTTCAAAACCTTTCGCCTATCACCGGACGCCGGGATTCGGCGACTGCAACTGGGCCGACATCATCTCCGAATTGCGACGGGGAAAATTCCGCGGTTGCATCAATATTGAGGGCTGGCATGACGCAGTCTATCGCGATGCCTTGGAAATGACCGGACAAGTGCATGGTCTGAAATATCTGCAGTATTGCCGCGGTGGAGATTATGTCGCCAATCCCATTGTAGAAAACTGAATATGTTGCTGCCGCGGGGCCGCCGGAACAACAACGAAAGGTGCCGGCGCCGCAGAGCACATTTTTCGGGATTGAGACAGATTTTTGGTTTTGGAGCGGAACGTGGTATCAGACAGTAAAAGCAAAGAAAAAAGTATTCAGGAAGCCGCAGCGCAGTTGCGTGCTGTGATGCTTATGCTTTCAGCTCCAGCGGAGATAAAAGAAATTGAGCGGGTCCTGTTTCTGGCGTCCCGGTGCCTGCCGCGCCTGTCCCGCATGCCGCTGCCCAAGCTGGAGAAGTTCGTCAATTATTTGACCCGCAACGGCATTCTGGTTGCTCAGGACGGAAAGTGGTCAGCGGCTGACAGCAGCCCTGAGGCAATCCGGCAAGTGCTGAGCGACCACCGCTATAAAAGCCTGCCCGACTGCATCGCCCGGGCTATCCCCGCGATTGGCAATCGCGGCACCCCGGACCTGGAATACCTCCAACGCGATATCCGCAATGCTTTTTATGCCTGTGATTGGAAACTGCTCAATGCCAGTCTGACCAACCTGCACGATTACTTCCCGACCGAGAGTGAAGACGGGCAGGGCGTGTCTTTCCTGCTGGATAATCCTGATTGGGAGAACCTGCTTTCACTGCCGGAAAAGCTGCTGCCAGTCTGTGCCTGGCAGATACTGCCGGTGGCCATGAACAAGCTTCTGGATGTACGGATCATCGAAAAGAAATTCCTGGAACTGCACCAGAAATTCCCGTTGCGCCCAATTCTGTATATGATCGACTATGAGCTGCTGCGGGGAAATTTCAAAGCGGCCACGATGCTGATCAAACATGTGCAGAGGGCAACCAACAACAACGTCTTGAAGTTGCGCAAGGCCTGGTTCTTCAGCTTGCTGGGCAGGGACGAGCAGGCGATGAGCCTGTTTACTGATTCTCTGCACGAAGTGCGGCAGGAAGGCGAGCATGATTTCTATTTCCAGACTGTCGGCGGACTGTTCTTCCTGTTTTCCCAGCTGCGCACCGCTACGCCATCATCGCTGTTAAACGCAGAAGCCAATGCCGAACTTGGACTGCGCAATTCCAGATGGGGTATAGTTTACCAGCGTCTTCTGGATGTGGTTCGCTATCGCCGCACTCAGGAGCTGCCCGAGGAATTACCCGACCCCACGGACCTCAACCCCTTGCAGGAGTTTTTCTGGACCTTGGGTTCATACTGGCTGGCTTCGGATTTGAGCGAACAGCAGCGCGATAATATCAGCAGAATCGGTACCCAGGCTGAAGCCGCCGGCTTCGACTGGCTGGCCCAGGAGTGCAAAGAACTCCTGTTGCGCACCGGCGAAAATAAAGACACCTACTCGCCCAAAGAATTCCACCCCGAGTACGCGGCCACGGAAGTGCCATTCCTGCTCAATTGCGTCCAGACAGAAAACAGCTGGATAACCAGACTGAAGAATTTCCGCGGTTTTCTTGAGGGCCTGCCTGAACGCAGTACTCGTCGCCTGATCTGGCTGGTTGATGCCACTGATGCCGATACTGGGCTGCTGACGGTCCGCCCTATGGAGCAGCACGCGATTCGCAATGGCAAATGGAGCAAGGGGCGCAAGTTTACTGCTTTCCGCAATCAGAACTACAATCGCATTGAGCAGGACCTGGATTCCTACATGTCAGGCTATCAGCTGACGCCGCAGGATAAATTCGCCTGCTCCATCTTGCGTGAGGCATTGAGCAAGATTGAGCAGGACGGCAGCAGTATCATCTCGGCCTGGGGCTCGGTCTTCCTGGCTCTGGTCGGGCACCCGCGCATTCTGCTTTCGGCGCAGGTACAGCGGCATTTGCAATGTATCACGGCTTCGCCCTATATCCGTCTGCTCTGCCACGAGCACTATTACGAGTTCCAGCTCTGGCCGCCGGCTCAGGGTGATGAGCCGATCGTCCTGCGTCTGAATCAGGGCGATGTGATTACGGTATATGTCTTCGATAATGAATACATGCAGCTGCGCCAGCTGATCGGCAAGGAAATGCGGCTGCCCTGCGATGCCCAAAGCCAGCTGGTGGAAGTACTGGAAACCCTCTGCCGGCGCTACCAGATTCTCTCTGACTGTCCCCTGACAGCCGTGAAGCTGCCGGGAGAAGCGGCCGAGAGCAAACCGGAGTTCAGGCTGATACCTGAGAATCAGGGTCTGCGGGTCGAGTTGTTTGTGACTCCTTTCGGAGTGGCGAACGGCTATTTCAAACCAGGCGATGGCCCGCTGGAAATGATTGCCCATCAGGATAACAGCCACCACCGCCTGGTACGGGATTTCTCCTGCGAGCTGGCTCGCGCCGAGACCGCAATTGAGGCTTGCCCGGTGCTGACCTCGGAAAAGGCCCGCGGTAACTGCAGTTGGGTGCTGGATAATGCCGAGGATTGCTATGAATTCACCTTGCAGTTGCGTGAAATCCTGGACCTCTGCACCGTGCAATGGCCGGAAAATCATAAATTCTCGACCACCAAGACTATCGGCCTGGGCAATCTCTCCCTGCGGACCCAGAACTACAAGGATTGGTTCGGACTGCAGGGAACTGTGAACCTGGGCGAGAACAAGACTATCTCCTTGCAGGAACTGCTGAAACGCAGCAAAGACGAACGCGGCCGTTTTATCGTCCTGGATGACGGTCAGGTCGTTGCTTTGAGTGAGAGTTTCCGTCAGCGCCTGGATGAATTCAACCGCCTGGGAGAGCCGCAGAATGACATCTTCCGCATTCATCCCCTGCTGCAGCCGCTGCTGAATGCCCTGACCGGCGATGTCGGCAAGGTCGAACATGCTAAAGAATGGCATGAGCAGCTGGAGCGCATGGAGAAAGCGATGCAGTTAAATCCTAAGGTTCCCAAAAAATTCAAGGGCACTTTGCGGCAATATCAGGTCGATGGCTTTGTCTGGATGAGCCGCCTGGATGGGTTTGGCGCCGGAGCCTGCCTGGCTGATGACATGGGCCTGGGCAAGACTATTCAGGCCATCGCTTTTATCCTCAGCAAAGCCGCAGAAGGGCCAGCCCTGGTTATCGCTCCGACCTCGGTCTGCGCTAACTGGCAGGCGGAATTCGCCAAATTCGCGCCCGATTTGCAGGTCGTGACTCTGGGCAGCACTGAACGGCGTGAGACCCTGGCCGGCATGGGACCGCACTCGGTGCTGGTGACCAGCTACGGATTGCTGCAGAGCGAGAACGAGGAATTTGCCAGGATCAACTGGCGGGTCGCGGTGCTGGACGAGGCCCAGGCGATCAAGAATTGCCACGCCAAACGTTCGCGGGCGGCTTTGAACATCAATGCCGACTTCCGGCTTGTGACCACTGGCACGCCAGTTGAGAACAACCTGAATGAACTCTGGTCAGTCTTCCAGTTTATCAATCCCGGGCTGCTGGGCTCGCGTGAGCTTTTCCAGCAGCGCTTCGCCATTCCCATTGAGCGCGAGGAAAACCGTGAAGCATCGCAGCGCCTGAGCAAGCTGATCAAGCCTTTCCTGCTCCGCCGCCGGAAAGACCAGGTCCTGCTTGAGCTGCCGCCGAAGACTGATATCAATCATATCGTGGAATTGTCACCGGAAGAACGACAATTCTACGATACCTTGCGCCGGGAAATCCTGGCTGAACTCGAGGGGCATCGGGACGGTGAGGGGCAGATGCGCATCCGGGTTCTGGCCGGCATCACCAAACTGCGCCTGGCGACCTGCCACCCCAGGCTGGCCGGCGCCGGACCGGAAGTCCCGGCCGCCAAGCTGGAGACCTTTCTGGAACTGCTGGAAGAACTTTTGGATGGTGGGCATAAGACCTTGGTGTTCAGTCAGTTCGTAAAATTCCTCAGCATTATCCGGGAGGCTCTGGATGAACGTCAAATCCCCTACCTGTATCTGGATGGCAGCCTGTCGGCAAAAGAACGCTCGGCTGGTGTGCGGGCTTTCCAGAACGGTTCCTGCCCGGTATTCCTGATCAGTCTGAAAGCCGGCGGAGTGGGCCTGAATTTGACCAAGGCCGATTATGTGATTCATCTTGATTCCTGGTGGAATCCCGCAGTTGAGAACCAGGCCTCCGACCGTGCGCACCGCATTGGCCAGAACAAGCCGGTGACTATATACCACTTGCTCACTCGCAATACCATTGAGGACAAAATCCAGAATCTGCATCAGTGGAAGCGCGATCTGGCGGACCAGATCCTCAGCGGCAATGACAAGATCAGTTCGATCAGCGTGGAAGAGCTCTTGCAACTCCTGGCCGAGAGCTGACCCGTCCGACCCGTCTGACCCG
>JAAZIZ010000175.1 GCA_012800565.1 Lentisphaerota bacterium | reverse complement strand
CGATATGCTCAGCTGTATGGTGACAGTGGCAACCCAGGCGCGGGGAACAGTGCTGTTTTTTGAAAAGATGTTCGAGAGCCGGCTATATTTTGTGGACAAGCTGATCGCCATGGGGGCAAATATCGTTGTCTGCGACCCGCACCGGGTAGTAGTTTCCGGACCAGCCCAGCTGCACGGTTGTGAAATCCCTAGTCCGGACATCCGGGCGGGCATGGCACTGGTGATCGCTGCCTGCTGCGCCAACGGTGAATCAATCCTGAAAAACACTGCCATGCTTGAACGCGGCTATAGCCATTTGGCCGCCAAGCTCCTGAGCCTGGGCTGCAAGGTGCAGGAAAGTGAAATATAACTGCCAGCAGGAATACAGATAATGCGCTCTGACCACAGTACAGGCAAAGCAGTGACCACCAGATGGTACCGCCTATGTTCGCTGAAAGCCGGCACCGGCTGTTGCTCCTTGTTTACCTTGACAGCAGTGCAGGAACTGCCCAGTCTTTATGACGCTCTGCCAGAACCACCGGTATTGCTTGGCTTGGGCACTAACCTGGTAGGCAGCGACAAAACGGAGCAAAAATCTGTGCTGCGGCTGGCTGCAAGCGGCGATTTCGCGCAAATCCGACCGGTCGGCAAGGGGTGTTTCGAAATCGGTTGTGCCTGGCCCTTGAGCAGATTGCTGACCAGGATGGCCGGGCAAGGATGGGGAGGACTATCCGCGCTGGCCGGCATTCCCGGCACCCTGGGCGGAGCTCTGGCTATGAATGCCGGAGCAATGGGCCGGCAAATCAGCCAATTCGTCAATCACATCCGCGGCTGGGACTGGTCCACAGGACAGGAATGGCAATGGGAGAAAAGCACCGGCGGCTGGGGGTACCGGCAGTCCCCTCTGCCGGCAACCGTCCTGGCCTTGTACGCCACAGTACAGTTCCAGCAAGCAGAACCGCACACCGAACGAGAGTTGCTACAGGCGGAATGGCTGCGCCGGCGCAGCGTAACTCCGGGCGGAGCCTCAGCCGGGAGTGTATTCTGCAATCCTGAACACGCTCCTCCTGCCGGATTGTTGCTGGAACAGGCCGGCTGCAAAGGCTTAAGCGCCGGGGTTTTCGCAGTCAGCCAGCAGCACGCCAACTGGATCGTCAATTGCTCCCGTCAGCCAGGCCGGGCACAGGACTGCATGGCTCTGGTAGAGGAAATGCGCACCAGAGTGCAAAAGAGGTTCGCCATTGACCTGCGCTGCGAATGGCGCTGGGCCGATTGACGGCAAGCAAAGAACCGCAGAATAAATCAATATAGAATACTTTTCCCGCAGCAGGATTATTCGTTCAGCGCACCTTCTGTGCGACGCTTATAATCCGATTTCCGGTCAACGGTCTTGCTCCTGATGGTATCCGCAGCTGTGGAGGATTTCTCTTCGACAGTCTGCTGCAGCTGCTGCAAAGAACGGTCCACCTTGGCTTTATTCCGGGTGTAGAACCAGTAGCCGGCAGCCAGCAGGGCAAGCAACAGCAAAAAATATACGAACTGCCTGATGCGCCGCCCCAGTTCAGCCCCTCTCTTGCGCCGTTTGACGTCATCGACCAGCATGCCGGTGCGTTGGGCATTTTCATAACAGAGTTGCGAACAGTAATTGACCTTGTCGTGCGTCTGTACGCATTCCTTGCAGATGGGCTTGCTGCAGGTCGCACAACGCGCCACAGCCGGAACATCGGGGTGATTCAGACAAACACTGCCGCGCAGAGATTTACTCATTTTTAGTTCTCCTGTTATTTGTGCTCAGCAAAACATGCAGATGCCAAGAAATATAAAAATCTGTAATTACTCTACACCTGCAATGCCAGTTTTGCAAGAAAGGGCGATATATAGAAGTGATTTTTTGGAGGACGTATCCAGGGCTTTGGTGTGCCGCCCCAAAGGCTGCATAGTGCCGTCGGACGGGTCGGACAAGTCGGACAAGTCGGACGG
>JAAZIZ010000174.1 GCA_012800565.1 Lentisphaerota bacterium | reverse complement strand
TGCGGATATTTCCCAGGTTTTTTTCTTGACAACAAGCGATAAGGTGATTATTGTATTTACAGTCGAGTTTGTATTGACAGGCAACATTACAGGAGGTGACACAAATGCGTACTACACGTTTCACTTTGATTGAGTTGCTGGTAGTCATCGCCATCATTGCAGTTCTGGCCTCAATGCTTCTGCCGGCTCTGGGCAAAGCCCGTCAGAAAGCCCAGCAGGCGACCTGCAGCGGCAATCTCAAGCAAGTCGGCATAGCGGTGATGATGTATATTGATGAACACGACGATTGGTTCCCGGGGATGATGCAGGCCAGCGGAACGTTCATCAGCGACCTCTCGCCGTACTTGCGGGGCAAGACTCCTTTGGGGGCGAGTTTTATTTATGCCAAGAGCCCCAGCGATGTGCATGTGTACTGGTGTCCCGCCTACAATCCTGCCGATGCCAGCTTTGTCTCCGGTGGTCACACCTACTGGTATTACCACGGCTGCCGGGCGATCAACTTCTATATGCGCACTACGCATGCCTCAGTGCAGGGTGGCGGCAATGAGCTCTATACCCGTCTCACCCATATCAAGAAACCTGGCCATAAGATGTATTTTGTCGATTCCTGGGGTGGCACATCTTTCTCAGCCAACACGTATCCATTCAAACTCACCGCCAGCGTCACCTCCCGGCTGGATGGACGGCATTCAGGGATGGTCAATGCCCTTTGGGCAGATTTCCATGTAGAGGCAAAAAGGTCTGAGGAATTCAGCAAGAACACCTATTGGGGCAACAACGCCGGCATCAGTTATACCAGAACACCTTGAACAGGCAGAAAAGGGCTGACATGGAAGAAAAGCAAGTTCTGGTGGGGTGGAGCCGGCGTGATGTCTCCACGGATCAGCCGGTGGGAATTCGCGGGCAGTTCTATTTGCGCTTGTCAGAGAAAGTCAAGGACCCGGTGATGGTCACCGCCCTGACCCTTGACAACGGCGAAGACGCGGCAATTTTCCTGTCTATTGACGGCGTAGGGATACAAGCGGATATCGTCCGGCGCATCCGGGAGGCAGTCCGGCAGAAGGATTCCGGCCTGCCGAGCGAAAAAATTATTTTCAATGTCACCCATGCGCATACTGGTGGGGACCTGTATACTGCTCCTGACGATTTTCCCTGTGAGCTGCCCCGGATGTCCGGTGCCGACTATCAGGTTTTCTTTGTCGAGCAGTCTGCGTTGGCGATTGTGGAATCCTGGCAGACACGTCAGCCTGGCCAGCTGGCCTGGGGTTTTGGCTATGCCACCACCGGCTGCAGCCGCCGGGTGGTTTATTTCGATGACACCTCGCAGCGTCCTGATGCGGCGCAGAAACCGGGCTTGATGGTCAATGGTCATGCCGTGATGTACGGCAATACCAATGATACGCAGTTCAGCCATTTTGAGGCTGGTGCAGACCCGTATGTCCACCTGCTGTACACCTTTACTCCGGCAGGCAAGCTGACTGGGGCGGTGGTCAATGTCCCTTGTCCGTCACAGTGTTCCATGCATGAATGGAATCTGACTGCCGATTTCTGGCATGAAGTGCGACAGAATATCCGAGAGCAGTATGGCGAGGAAGTCTTTATCCTGCCGCAATGCGCTGCCGCCGGAGACCTGGAGACCATCAATTTGCATTGCAAGGCCGCCCTTAAACGCCGCCTTGAGCTGAAAGGCAGCACTCAGCGCCAGGAGATCGCTGAGCGTATCTGTGCCGCATTCAGCGAAGTGCTCACTTGGGCTGGCAAAGACCGCCGGGACAAGGTGGTGCTGGGGCATCGTGTCCGGACTGTGCAATTGAGCCGTCAGCGCATCAGCCAGGAGGTCTACGAACAGGAGTGCGCCAACCTGGCCCGGCTGCAGGAGCAGGAGTTCGTGCTTGAGGGAGGAACTGCCCGGGAACGCCTGATCACCAATTCCCGGCTCAGTGCTCAGCGCAATCGCTGCCGGCGGGTCATTGAGCGCTATAAGAGCCAGGATGCTGAACCCAAGCTGCCGATGGAGCTGCATGTGCTCCGGGTCGGCGATATCGCTTTTGCCAGCAACCGCTTTGAGCTTTATATGGATTTCATGCATCGCATTCAGGCCCGCAGTCCGGCGCTGCAGACTTTCATTATTCAGCTGGCTGGCAGCGAGGTCGGTTCTGGAGGCGGCAGCTATCTGGCGACCAGGCGCGGGGTTGCCGGCAAGGGCTACAGCGCCACCCAGTACTGCAACTTGGTCAGCCCGGAGGGCGGCCAGGAGCTGGTGGAGGAAACTCTGGCGGACTTGCACGCACTTTGGGGTTAAGGAGCTGTTCAAAAGTTAAGGCAAAGGAGCCGCAAATATGGGCATCAGTTTGGGATTGGTGGGATTGGGAAGCTTTGGCAGCGTCTTTGCACGGCTGTTCAAAAGTCATCCCCTGGTGGACAGGATAGCGCTTTGCGATGCCGAAGTGGAGAAGGTGCGTAAATTCGCGGACCTGCCGGAATTCCAGGACAAGCTGAACCAGAAAGACGTATTCTTTTCTCTGGACGATATTTGCCAGACTGATCTGGATGCTATTGTAATCATCACCCAGCCCTGGCTGCACGCCCCGCAGTGCATACAGGCCATGGAATCCGGCAAGCACGTCTATTCTGCGGTGCCGGTTATTACCCTGCCGGATTTTTCTGAGGTGCTGGACTGGTGCGGCCGGGTAATTGATTGCGTGCAGCGCACGGGCAAGCAGTACATGCTGGGGGAAACTACTTATTATCGTCCTCAGACGCAGTTCTGCCGCCGGCAGGCTGCCGCCGGCGCATTCGGCGATTTTGTCTATGCCGAGGGTGAATATGCGCACGATGTGGACTCGAACTGCTCGTTGCGTCAGGTGAACCAGATGCGTCAGACTGGCAAGATCGGTGAGCAGTACGCGGCTTTGGTTGAGCCCTATCGCCGGCGCGGCTGCAAAACCAGCCCGATGTCCTACCCGACCCATTCGGTGTCCGGACCGCTCAGCGTTATGGGTGCGAAGCCGCTGCGGGTTTCGGCCGGCGGCTACCGGAACCGCAACCAGGACCCGTTTTTCCGCCATTACGAGTTTTCGAATCTGGTGGCGAATTATTATCTTGATAACGGCGCGGTGCTGCGTATAGCGGAGATGCGGGAGATTTCAGACAATATCGGCTTGAAAGACGAAGATTTCCGGATTTTCGGTACCCGCGGGAGCTACTCCTGCGGCAACTGGTGCGAGAATGGGCGGCTTGTCCCCGATGGCGCGAAGCACCCCAATACCTGCCGAGCGGTTACGAATGCGGAGATGTACGAACCACTGCCCAAAGAAGTCGCCAGTGCTTTCAAGTATGCCTTGAATCCCGCTGCCAAGCCCGAGGATGACTTCCAGCCTTCCGGTCACGGCGGCAGTCACCCGTATCTGGTGCACGAATTCTGCTGTGCGGTGGCAGAACAGCGCATGCCGGCGATTAACGCCTGGGACGCAGCCTGCTATATGGCCATGGGCGCGGCCGCGCATGAATCGGCATTGCGGGACGGGGAGTTGCTGCCGGTGCAGGACTTCGGAGATGCCCCGAGCGCCTGAGTTGCGCTTACTGGTTCCAGGCGTCGCGGATCAGGCGGGCAGTAGCGGACAGTGCTTCCGGGATGCAGCGGGTGCCGCTGAGCACCGGCATGAAATTGGTGTCTCCGACCCAGCGCGGGACGATATGGGCGTGGATATGGTCTTTGACGCCTGCGCCGGCGGCTGCACCGATATTGAAGCCGATATTATATCCCGCCGGATGCATCAGTTTGTCGAGCACTTTCTGGCACTGAACGATAAGGTCGCTGATTTCATGCAGTTCAGTGGCAGTGAGCAGCTGCATGCTGTTCAGATGCCGATAAGGTGTGACCATCAGGTGTCCGGAGTTATAGGGGAAGTCATTGAGCAGCACGAATGCCTCGCGCCCTTTATGAACCACGTGGTCTGCTTCGCAGTCCCGCTGTCCTTTGCAACAAAAGAAGCAGCCGTCTGGTTTGGGGCCGCGGATATAGTCAATGCGCCATGGAGCCCAAAGCGGCCGCGGAGAATTTTCCTGATAAGGAGAATCATTCTGCATATTGTTTTCCCGGTCTGAAAGGTTAACGGCTGAGGGATGCTGCGGGGAAGTCCGCTTTGCTGTGTTGGCTCAGTAGGCGAGCAGGCGGAACTGGGCCTCGCTGCGGTAGCTGCGGCCTTGGCGCAACAGTTCCACAATGACAGTATATTTGCAATTGGCCAGCAGGGTCTGCAGATCGATGGACAGTTTGGCGGCATTGCCAGCCACTTCCCGGGTGCTGATCAAGGGCTCGGCACCGGGTCGCTGCAGAGTCAGCCTGAGTTGAGCAGTTTCATTGGCGGCGGGGTAATAATTCAGGTCAGCAGTAAAGTCCAGGGTCTTGTCCTCCTGCAGGAGATAGCCGGGAATATTGCTGAGGCTGAGCACTTCCGGTACCTCGTATTGGAAACCCCAGAAGGGCTGCGGAGACTTGAGCCCGGGCAGGGTAATGCTGCCGCTGAGCGGCCCCGGAGCGTTGATCTCAACCGGCAGAATCTGGAGTTTTTCCCCGGAGAGTTGATAGGTTGAGGTCTGCTCTGCCAGCTGCAGGGCCAGGGTTTCCCGGCTGCCGGAGTGGTTTACGACCTGCAGCTTGTTCTGCCCCAGGCGGACCGGCTGGAGGATTTCCGGGGCAATTTGCACGGGCAGTTCCGCGAGAGTCAAATCCGCATAATATTCGGGCTGATGCGGCTTGGGGATGAAAGCTGAGATGGACATGTAGCTCTGCCGGACGCGTTGAAAGTTCACCCCGATGATGGGGGTGCTGGCGATCTCAGCCAGCGGCAGCGCCAGTTCGGCCACCCAGTAATCGGAGTAGATTTTGCAGGCAGTCTTGAGCCCCTGACAGGTCCAGCCTTTGTCGGTCTTCCCATTGGTGACATCGAAGTCTGCTTCGGTGCCCAGGGCGCTGAGGATGATTTGCCGGTAATCCCGGCGGTTGTGCTGGTGGTCGAAGAACAACTCGACACTTTCGTCGCGCCAGACTAAATGATCGCGGGTGTGTTGTTGCAGGATCATGCTCTTGGGTTCCGGTTCTTCACAGCGGAAAGCGACGAAGAGCGTATCCTGGGAGCGTCCCAGCCAGACCTGGGTGTTGACCGGCGGCTTATTGCCGGAGGCGAGGTACAGTTCGGGGATATGCAGGGCCGCATCCCATTCACCTTTCTGCAAGGTGCCGTCGATTGCAGGCAGCATAGGCAGCAATGGTGCATTGAGCTGCGGGCGCTGTGGCGGCGGGGCGGCATCCTGTTCGCGATTGTGGAATTCAATCTGCAGAGGGCGGATTTTGCCGCGCAGGCGCGCCTGCAATTCGCTTGCCAGGCTGGCGATTCTCCAGCGGTAGCGCTTAAAGTTCCGGAAGTCCCACTGTTCGGGCTGGCAATGGAAAGGCAGGGCGGCGCGGATGTCGTCGAGCTCCTGGCGGGTGGCGGCGGCCACAGCTGCAACGCCCTCCAGAGGAGATTTTTCTGCTTCGGCGATAAGTTGCTGCAAAGTATGAATATAGCGGAAGTCATCCAAGCCTTGGCGCAGCGATTCCAGATTCAGAGTCGGAATGTATTTGTCACCCAGGGAATATACAGACATGGAGTCTTTGGCTGAATGGTCGAAGTCATTAAATGGCTCATTACGATGGCTGGCCAGATTCCAGAAGTATTTTCCCTCCCAGCCGCAGCGGAACATATTGAAGCCAGCGTTATAACGGTTGGCGTAGTAGCGTTCATAGACACAGCCGGTGTAGGCGAAGAATTCCCGGTTGTCTTTCTTGGTGCTTTTTAAAATCCGGCTGAGGCTGTCGTTGTCGGCAGCGGTTCCCTGCGCATAGATGCGGCAATCCAGCCAGGGGTTCACCATGTCGGTGAATTCATCTTCACCGCAGGTGACTGCCGTTTTGCTGCCGGCTTCCTTGACCAGCTTGAACATCTCCACCGCGTAATTGAACAGGAAGACATTGGAATTGACGCCGATTTCATCAAACTGATACCAGTATATATCCGTTCCGGCGGCCTGTACTCTGCGGCTGATCGCGCCGATGATATCCTTGAACAGCTGGCGGTATTCCGGGGTGAGCTCCTCGGGATAGAAACGCAGACCGTTTTTTTGCGAGAGGGGCAGATTGAGGAATTTGGCAATCACATCGGTGAAGCCTGGGACTGCGAACCACACGACCAGGCGCCGGAAGCCGTATTTCTGATACTCGCGCAGGAAGTTATCCAGGCCCTGAGGGCGTGCCTCGGCGTAATTAAGTTGCGGTTCGGCGGTGCCACCGTACAGCTTCTCCAGGCGGCGGGCCAGGTCCGGCTCAGTCCGGGCGAGGTCTTTGAGCGGCTTCAGGATATCGCGCATGCAGTTCTGATGTCCCTGCAGGATGGAGTTGAAGCCGTATTCCTGCAACATCGGGAAAGCTCTCGGCCCCCCGTAATAAATTCCGAGGATTTGCTGGTGATCACGCCGCAATTGCAGGTCAATCACGCGCAGGGTAACCGGGATGTTCAGGGCAGGGCGTCCTGTTGCCTGAGCAGTTACAGTGCCGCGGTATATGCCGGGGCGGGCGTCTGCGGGGATGTGATATTTCAGGTAATATGCCTGGGCTTTGTGCTGACGCAGGGGCATGGGGAGGTTTTCTTCCAGCAGTTCCGGGACATCGCGGTACTGCAGTCCGACGAAGTTGGTTCGCTGGGGCCAGACTCTGATGCTGCGGATTTCCGGTGCCGGCAGGGTATGCCCCGCTTCGCTTTGCAGTTCCGCGCCGCTGAGTCTGACTTCATCCAGGTCGAGCAGCGGGTATAGGCTGAACGCGCCTCCCTCACTCTGGTCCGGTGCAGCAAAGAACGACAATGTGCGTTCGAATTCTTCAGCTGTGGGCAGCAGGTCCGGATGCAGTTCCATGATATCGTCGACCACATAGCTGCGCAGCCCGGAGTCTGCCTCGGCAAGGGTGAACTTCAGGCCGGAATTACGGGGCGGCTGGGAGATGTCTTCAAAGTTGTCCGGGATGGTGAATTCCCCGACTGGGGTCTGAAACGTGCGGGCCGGGCCGCTGAATTTCCGGGCGACGTATTTTTCCGAGCTGGTGGATTCCGCTCTGAGGTCGAAGAATTCAATTTCCAGGGCGGCATCGGGGAAGAGTTTGATGGCCAGAGTAAGTTTATCCTTATCGATCAAGGCATCTGAGAGCGGGAAATGCACCAGCAGCAATTCCTTGTCCAGGGGCTGGATTTCAATACGGTCCAGGCCCTTGGCTGCAAGCAGCTGCCAGTTGCTCTGCTCATAGGTCCGTTTAAGGACGGCGAATTTGCTGGCGGCGAGGACTTGGGCCGGGAACGCACAACTGAGTTCACCGCCGGCCATGCCGCCATCCAGCCGGGTGATGCCATTCTTTTGGGTGACGCTCAGGGTGCCGGATTTTTTCCAGGTGGAGAAATCGGTAGTCTGGGCTGAGACGATGATTGCACTGAACAGGATAAGTACTGCCTGGTGTAATTTGTTCATGGTAAAATGCCTTCCTGAATGATGATGGGTTGAGACAGAGAAATTTCACCGGCAGTTACGATCAATTCGGCCGGTCCTGCGGGTATCTTGCGCAGGGACAAAATAAAGGGGTTGTTGCCGGGTTTTACTTGGCAATCCAGTTGCGCACACTGGCGATTTGCAGCCTGGAGGCTGATTTTTGCGCTGCCTGAATAGTCTTGCAGCCAGAGGGTGGCGCTGAGTTCATCGTCAGTAAAGTAGTAATTGCCCAAGGCGGAGATTCTTGCTTTTGGGGTGCTGACCTCGCGCAGAACGACCTCTTCAATCCACATTTCTCCGATCGAATCGTCCTTGTTTTCTTCCCTTCCCCACAATGCCAGGGTCAGGTAACAAAGTGTTTTCTCGGTGTCGCTGCGGAAATACAACGGTGCCACGGGTGCGTCATCATGGGGGAGGTGTCCTGCTTTGTGGATGGATGTATCAGGGCAGCGGACGCCAAAATAGTGCCAGCGGTAGGCGGCCTGGCGCCGCCCCCGGACGTAATATTCATATTCGGTATTCGGTTTGAGCTTCACTGTCTGAACCAGATTGACTGATCCTGCCGGGCTGTTCTTGAATAAATGCAGGGTAAAACGTCCCGGCTGGGGTTGGTCAGGCAATACTACTGCGCCGCCTTGGATGCCCTTGGATACACTGAGTCGCCAGCCGACGGGGACGCCGCTATTGTCTGTCCCACCCGAGAAATCGTGGTTTTGGACCAGGTTATCTGACTGCGCCAGCAGTTGGGCGCTCAAGCAGAGGCAGATAAAGATGATGGCCTGCAGAAGACATTGTGCCGGGCGTATTTTAAGCAGGTTGAAGCAATTCGGTAACATGTTGCTTATTCCTGGCGGTTTATTCCAGAAAGAAGGGTGTATTTTCATCAATCAATTTCTTCAAGGGCGATTTACGGGTACGGTCTTTGTCTGGCACCGGAGCATGGGCAGGAGGAGCTTGCTCAGGCTTGGGAGGGGTGTCTGCCGGCGGAGTGGCAGGGGGTGGGGGAGCCGGAGCTGAAATTGAGGGCGCAGCTACAGGATTGGGCCGCAGAGAAACAGGCGGCGGCGGAACTGCCGCAGCAGGTGGCGCAGGGGGCGCAGGGGGCGCTGGTGCATGGGGCGCTGGTGGTGCATGGGGCGCTGGTGGTGCATGGGGCGCTGGTGGTGCA
>JAAZIZ010000173.1 GCA_012800565.1 Lentisphaerota bacterium | reverse complement strand
GTCATTTTGCCAGATGCTGAACGGGGTACTGCAGTTCGCCTTTACCACAAGTTCCTGAGGAGCGGCTCCCGTCCGCCGCCATTTGACGAAGATGCGCGAGGGCTCAAGGGCCAGCGGCCGGGGCGGGAACCATTCACCTGCCCGGCCAGTGTAAGCACCGCAGTGCGGAAAGCCTTCCCAGCCGGGAATGGGAAGGGCTGCCTGGTATCCTGGAGACTCCGGCCGCAAACGGAAATCGCCGGTGTCTTCGTTGGTATAGAGGGCGGCGGCGAAAATGCCGTTCGGTTCGAGCCCGCGCTTCCTGATCTCCGCATAATCTTCCTCAGCCATTGGGCTGCTGTTGTGCATCAGATCGCCATCGCAGTCAGTCCCGAACTGGTCCCAGCTCTTGAGATGAAAGATTGATTCACTGGCAACCAGGATATTGTTGCGGCTAATTCCTTTGATTGGCGGCATGGTGTCCGGGTCGGGAAGACTGAAAGAGCCGATGGCCCCTCGCCTAGGGCGCCAGCTGTTGGCCATGGTGTCGTGCAGAATGTAAACGAGCCCGCTGGCCCGCAAATCAGGACCGCCGCCGTTTTTGTGGGCCGCGCTCCAGAAGCCGGCTTCGTCGCCGGGATGAGCCAGAAGATTGCCGATAACATAGCTGGGGCCCATCAGGCAGCAGCCGGTGCTGATGCCGCTAAGAGTACCTTCGATGCGGTTGCTGTAAAAGCGCATATTCAGGGAGCCGCCTTCCATTTCCGCGGCATCGTCGTTGGAAAAGGCGAAGAAATTTCCATAGACATCGGCGTCACGGGTGAAGCCGCCGCGGAAAGCGCCATTGTTGGGGCCTTGGATATGATCGATAAAGCGGGCACCGTCGCGGCCGATGAAGTCATTGAAGCGGACTACTGTATTGTCGGCGTCGGTCACTTTAATGCAGGCTGCGCCCGAGGGATGGGAGAACACCCAGAGGTTGGCGGTGAAGGCGGGAGAATGCACTAGGCAGCGCTCGATAAGGATGTTGCGGGTGCGGATCAGGCGGAAAGCCTGCTCGTCATAAAATGCCCGGTTGGAGGAACTGTCCTTGAACAAGCCCCCGATATGGGAAACGCCTTTTTCATAGCGGCGTATGCCCTGGCGCCCGAAACCATAAATTTCGCAATTGCGGAAAATGATATTCCGGCAATTATCGACATGGAAGCCATCCTGGAAGCCGCTGGCATCCACGACCATGTTTTCGAAGATGACATTGCTGATGTCCTGGAGGAAAAACACTGCGCGGGACTTGCCCGGCACGCCTTTGAGCACGGCACCGTTGCTGGTGTAACGCAGGTAGGCATCGTCACTGCCGGATTGGATTTCCTGCGTAACTTCTCCCGGCGGCAGAGCTACCGTGCGGGAGATGGTGACCTTGCTGTTACGGGTCCGGAACCGCTCCTCCAGAACTGTTTGCAGGGTACCGTTCTGCCAGAACTCGACCCGCAATTCGTATTCGCAGTCTTCGCTGAGCTGGAAGAGCGAGCCACGCCAGGCATTTTCCAGACCGACATAGACTGGCCGCATAGCAGCTTTCCAGTCCGTATCACCGGCACGCCGCCAGCTGAGCCGGACTTCAGGGGGATTTTCTTTTTCTGCGGCGGTGCCATTGATATAGATGGAGCAATTTTCATAAGTCGGGCGGAGGTCCAGGCGGCCGGTGCTGACAATCAGCGGGTGGGAGCTTGGAGCATTGGGATCGTAAACGACATTGCTGCCTTCCGGTATCGTAAAAACGCTTTTGGTTGCCGCCGCGGGGCGGGTGACTGGCACTTCCAGGCGGCAGGAGAGCGTCAGTTCGAAAGGTTGCCCTTGCTGCAGCGTCAGTTTCTGATAGATGCTCCGGTGGTAGCTGATGCGGGCGGCGCGGGCGCCGCTCTGGGCCAGGCCAGGAGTATCGACGATGTTCACGCTGGAGCATTTCCAGTCCTGGAAAAGTGCCTTTTGGTCCAGCAGTTCAAAGTCACCATTGTGGAGAGTAATGCCGCGGGCTTCCAGGTTGTCCAGCAGCAGCCAGCTGGTGTTGGTGACATCATGGCAGCGCAGGCGCAGGGTGGTGGTTCCGCTTTGGGCTGGCGTGACCTTGATGGTAAGCTGCTTCCATTCCGGCTGGGCAGGGCAAAGGATTTCCAGGTTGGCAATGGCGGTGCGGCGGTCCCATCTCAGCGTGGCTTGGCTGTTATCGCATTCCGCCTGGCTGCCCTCAGGCAGCCCGACCAGGATTACACGCAAGATGTCGCCTTGGGCCAAGGGCAGGGCGAGAAAGTAAAATACCATTGTCAACAAGAGAAAATTCAGTATCAAAGAATCAGAAATAGTTCGCACTAATATCTAAGCATAACCGTAAATGCCTTTGCGACGAAACAGTTCGCAAAGGCGTTTTTTTTGTCTTTTTTCTGAAAAATATTAAAAGTTTCAAT
>JAAZIZ010000172.1 GCA_012800565.1 Lentisphaerota bacterium | reverse complement strand
GGCTCGCTCAGGGAAGCCAGGAAGAATGCCTCACCGCTGTATTTGAGCAAGCAGTCCATTTCCATCACGCAGGATGGGATGCGGATGTAGGTGGCATCGCCACCGATGCTGGTGAAAGAATAGCCTGGAGCATCAAGCGAGCCTTTGTACATCAGCGCCGGCTGGATGCCGAAACGGTCGCCGGGCTGGAACTGGGACTGCCATTTCGCGCCGACTTCCACAATCCGGCCCGAGAATTCGTGCCCGATTATCGGAGGATTGACGGCACAGTCTTTAGGCACACGTTTGTGATCCGCACCCTGCATGGCAGCCTTGTAACTGGACATGCAGATCGAATCACAGACCACTTCAGCGATGATCCCGTCATCGCCACAAGGTGGAAGCTCAAAGGACTCCAAGCGGATATCCTGTTTGCCATACAGTCTGAGAGCGGTAGTCTTCATATTCCATTACCTCATTTGTTTGAACTTGACTAAAACGGAACAAATTAAACTGTAATCCATTTCCCGTAAAATGCAATTGCCTACACCCACATTAACGGATTCTTGCACCTCCGCATAATAATAAGCCTTTTGTAGAGCGGCGAGCGGAGACCGGAGAAAACATGAAATAAAGAAAAAAAACTGAAAAAGACACAAAAGCCATTTGCATTGCGGGAATTACAGGCTAAGTTAATGCTTGCCGTGTTTGGAATTTGAGAAAGAAAATGGAATCCTGAATGGATGATTGTCTTTTCTTGCCCTTTCTCTTCCTTGGGTTTTCAAAGCAGCGAACTAATCAGGCCTGAAATGGCCTCTTTCCACGTGTCGGCTTCGGAAAGTAAAAGAAAGAAGCTGAATGCCTAAGTTTTGGAGAAAGTAGAAAAATGGCCAAGAATTTGTATGTCGGGAATCTGAGCTACTCTGTCACTGACGAAGAGCTCAACCAGCTTTTTTCACAGTTCGGTCAGGTTGACAGTGCAAGAGTAATCATCGATCGCGATTCCGGTCGCAGTAAAGGTTTCGGTTTTGTGGAAATGGCTGACGACAACGAGGCCCAGGCTGCAATTGATGCCCTGAACGGCAAAGAAAACAACGGTCGTGTGATCAACGTCAATGAAGCCAAGCCCCGCAGTGAAGACCGCGGCGGTTTCCGTCCCCGTGGCGACCACGGCGGCAAGCGCTTCTGATTCCCGTTTTGGCCATGCTGGCAAGCATTGTTCATTCTTGCAGCGTGACCTATTCGGCTAAGACTTCTGTTTCCTTCCGGGACAGGAGTCTTTTTTTTGCCTCGTTTGTCCTGACGTCAGTGCAACGCTGCCGCCGGGTGGCTCCGTCTCTGTTTTTTCTCACTTCATGTCTGCATTTCGGTATTAGGAGAAGCCAATGGTCAACATTCCGCGTAAGAGTATCGTTCTGGACAAGATGCGCGCCGGCAAGCGAGTACTGAGTTTCAAATTGAATTTCTCCTGCCAAAATGGTCCGGTCATTCCCGCGCTGGCCGGTTTCGACTGTCTGTGGATTTGCCAGGAGCACGTCCCTACCACTGATTACTCGACCATGTGTGCGCAAATCAACTGCGCCAGAGCTTATGGCATGGACACCATTGTCCGGGTGCAAAAAGGGTGCTATTCCGATTATATCCTCCCGCTGGAAGCTGACGCCGCCGGCATTATGGTTCCGCACCTGATGAGCGCCGCTGAAGCCCGCGACATCGTCCGCTGGACCCGCTATCACCCCATCGGTCGCCGCCCGTTGGATGGCGGTAATGCCGACGGGCTGTACTGCCGCATATCCCCGGCAGAATACACCAGCTTTGTCAATCTGAACCGAATGGTCATTGTTCAGATTGAAGACCCTGAACCGCTGGCCGAGCTGGATGAAATCTGCCAGGTGCCTGGCATTGATATGATTTTTTTCGGCCCCGGGGACTTCAGCCATTCGCTGGGATACGTAGGAGAACTGGAGCATCCTGAAGTGGAGCGGGCACGCCGCCTGATAGCCGAAACTGCCAACAAATACGGAAAATTTGCCGGGACAGTTACTGGACTTGATACCATGGAGCAATATTACCGGATGGGCTACCATTTCCTGAACTGCGGCTCAGATGTCGGAGCCCTGAATACTTACTGCGACAAGATAGTCAGCCATTTTAACAACCTGCAGCTGTAATCATCCTGGCCTTTTACTCCAGGCAGCGTAACAGGTCTTCGGCAGAACAGATTGCAAAAGTGGCAATGCTTAGGACGTATGAATAAATAGGACAATCAACCGGTAAACTGAAATCGCACCTCCCATTGTCCTATCCATGCGTCCCCTGCAATTCCCCTTTTCCCCGCGCACCGCTCTGCGAAAGACGCATTACGGAAAAAATTATCCGTTTCTGCTTGACAAGCTGAGATAAATATGCTAAACTATAAATCAGCCGTATTTTTATCAGCATAATTTTAATGCGAGCAGACATGAAAGGCCTCACTGACAAACAGCAGGAAATCCTTGATTACATCGCTGCTTTTCAAGACCAGGAAGGCATGGCGCCGACGATTAATGAAATCGCCCGTCATTTTAACGTCACTGCGTCCACTTCTTTCAGCCACATCCGGTCTTTGCAGAAGAAAGGTTACTTGAACCGCTCCTCCAAAGCCCGCAGTCTTGCGCTGGTTGATCGGGAGCACTGCCGTCACTTTTCGTTGTCCATCAGCATCCCGGTGCTGGGACGCATCAGTGCCGGTGCGCCCCTGCTCTCGGAGGAACACATCGAACGGCACCTCAACCTCGACCCCAGCCTTCTGCCTCGCACAGTCAGAGGCGAGGGCCTGTTTGCCCTGCAGGTGCAGGGCGAGAGCATGCGTGATTTAGGCATTCTGAACGGCGACCTGGTCATTGCCCGCCAAGGCAGCAAAGTCTCCATGGGAGATATCGTGATCGCGCTGGTTGAAGGCGAGACCACGGTCAAGTCGCTGTACCTGAGCAACGGCCAATGGGAGCTTCGTCCGGCCAATCCAGACTACCAGTCCATCAGGGTACCGTTGGAGGAATTGTCCGTGCAGGGGGTAGTTGTCGCCCTGTATCGCACTTATTAGCAAAAGGTCATTCGGCCGGAGCATTGCTATGATTGCCAGTCTCAGCGGCATACTGCTGGAAAATAACCTGTCCGAGATAGTTGTAGATGTCAATGGCGTGGGCTATACTTTGACCGTACCCCTGAGCACTGTCGACAAGCTGCCGCCAGTGCAGACGAAAGTCAAACTTCTCACCCATCTGCAGGTCCGGGAAGACGCACTGCAGCTGTACGGCTTCATCACAGCCGCGGAACGTCAGTTGTTCCGGCTGCTGATCAATGTTGTCCCCGGAGTCGGGCCGAAACTGGCGATCAATGTCTTGAGCGCACTATCCTGTGAAGGCTTCTGCACGGCCGTCGCGAATCGTGATATCAAGGCCCTGTCCAGCATCAGCGGCGTGGGGAAGAAAACCGCAGAGCGGATGATTGTGGAACTGCAGGACAAAGTGGGCAATTTTGCCGGCGATGGCGGTGCCCCCGCGGCTGCCAGTGCCAATACTCACCCGGCTGCCTTGGATGCCTTGGCAGCCCTGGAAACTTTGGGCTACAAGAAGGATATCGCCGGCAAAGCGGTGCAGCGCCTCTGCGCCGAGGATAAGTCCGGCACTCTGACTGCCCCGGCTCTGATCAAAAAGGCGCTGCAACTCCTGAACTCCTGACCCGCAGCGGGGCATTCTTGTGCTGCCAGCCAGCTTTTGCCCCGCAGAATACATTTATACCACTATGCCAGCAGACCGCTTCATCACTTCTGAACTGAATACCCGCGAAGAGACTTTTGAGCTGACCCTGCGGCCCCAGACCTTTGCCGACTTCCCAGGTCAGAGCAGCGTCAAGGAACGCCTCCAGATTATGGTTGACGCTGCAATCGCCCGCCATGAACCGCTGAGCCATATCCTGCTCAGCGGCCCTCCGGGGCTGGGCAAGACCACCTTGGCCAATATCATCGCCAATGCCCGCGGCTGCAATATCAAATCCACCAGCGGGCCAGTCATTGAAAAGCCCGGCGATCTGGCCGGACTGCTTACCGGCTTGGACGAGGGCGATATCCTGTTCATCGACGAAATTCACCGCCTGCCTATTCAAATTGAAGAGTACCTCTACAGCGCCATGGAGGACTTCGTGATTGATATCATGCTGGAGCAAGGCGTCGGCGCCCGCTCCGTGCGGCTGAATCTGCCTAAATTCTGCCTGATCGGAGCCACCACCCGGCAAGGAAAGCTCTCTGCGCCTCTGCGCTCACGCTTCACCATACCCTGCCGAATGGATTATTACAAGGTCGAAGAACTGATGCTGATCCTGTCCCGCAGTGCCAAAGTGCTGTCGATTGAAGCCCAGCCGGAAGGCTTGCAGGAGATTGCCCGCCGCAGCCGCGGCACGCCCCGGATTGCCAACAACCTCCTGCGCTGGGTGCGGGATTTTACTCAGGTGAAAGGGCAGACTTGCATCACTGCGCAGATCGCCGACCTGGCCTTGCAAATGCTGGAGATCGACAAGGACGGCCTGGATGAAATGGACAATCGCATCCTGCAGGCCATCATCGTCAAATTCAAAGGCCGGCCAGTGGGTCTGAAGAGCCTGGCTGTAGCGGTCGGTGAAGAGGAAAGCACCATCGAAGATGTCTATGAGCCGTATTTGATTCAGGAAGGATATATCCTGCGTACCCCAGCCGGACGAGTTGTCACCGGCAAGGCGGAAAAGCGTTTTGGGCTAAAGGGGTTGCATACTTCCGAGCAGCCAGGACTCTTCTGAGCCTCCAAAGCTCCGCAGTTTCCGTGCGAGGCTGCCTGCCACTACCACCGAAAAGGAATAATTATGCGCAGTATGACCGGCTATGGGCGCGGGTGCGCCAGCTCCGAGGGTAATCAGGTCACCGTTGAATTGTCAGCAGTAAACAGCCGCAAGCAGGTGGAAATGCGTTTCGCCATCCCCCGCGAACTGGGTATGCTGGAACCACAGCTGCGCCAGCAGGTGCAGCAGAAGCTCTCCCGCGGCAGTCTGAATATCGCCATCACTTATCAGCTCAGCGAAGAGACGAACTGCCAGCTGGGGCAGATCGACCTGGCGGCAGCCAAAAGAGCTGCAACAGCCTTGCGCGAGGTTGCCAGTGCCGCCGGACTAAGCTGCGAACCAACCTTGGCAGATGTCCTGCAGGTACCGGGAGTGATCAGCCAGAACAGCAGACAGCCTTTCGAACCCTTGCAGGTACTCGCAACCCAGGCTCTGGAACAGGCACTCGAAGCACTGGACCAGATGCGTCAGGCTGAAGGCTTAGCTTTGCAGGAAGACCTGCTGGCCCGAAGCAAGACCATGCGCAACCTGATCCAGGATATCGCCGAGCGCGGCGACGAGGCAGCCCAGCAGCAGAAGCAGCGCCTGCAGGAACGCATCAGCAAACTGGGACTGGAGCTGGAGATTGACGATGAACGCCTGCTCAAAGAGGTGTTCTTTTATGTCGACCGTTCTGACATCACCGAAGAACTGGTACGCCTGCAGAGCCATCTGCAGCAATTTGAAGAATTGCTGCACAGCGATGACGACCCGGGGCGGAAACTGGATTTTCTGGGTCAGGAGATGAACCGTGAAGCCAACACTTTGTCAGCGAAGACTGCCGATAGCCAGATTGCCGCGCTGGCTTTGGCCTTGAAGACGGAACTGGGACGGGTCCGGGAACAAATCATGAATATTGAGTGAGCTGGCCATGTCTGCAGATAAAGATAAATTGCCCGTCACTGCCGCAATCCGGGAATTGCGCAACGCCGGCATCAAATGCCCGGTTCTGCAATATGACTACATTGAACGCGGCGGCACCGCCCGTTTGGCCAGTGAGCTGGACCTGGATGAACATCTGGTGATAAAAACCCTGATCCTGGAAACCTCCGACAAATCACCGCTGGTGATCCTGATGCATGGCGACCGCAGTGTCTCATTGAAGAACCTGGCCCGTTTTCTGGGGGTCAAGGGGGTAGCCCCATGTGCACCGGCCCAGGCCGAGCGCTACTCAGGCTATAAATGCGGCGGCACCTCACCTTTCGGGCTGCGCCGGAAAATGCCGGTATACATCGAGAAAAGCATCCTGGATTTGCCTTTTTTCTATATCAATGGCGGGTTGCGCGGCCTGGTGCTGCGGCTCACTCCCGCAGACTTGTTGCAAGTATTGCAACCAACTCCGGTGCAGGTCGCCATTGAGGCCCTGGACTGAAAACTGCGCCTGGGAATACTGTTACCATGCAGCGTTACACCATTACTTTAATCTTCCTGGTGTTGCTGTTGCTGCCGGGATTCCTGGTGCGGCAGAGTTACAAGCAAACCTATCAGGTTGCAGTATTCAACACTATAGGCGAAATATACCTCTGGAGCCGGAATGAACAGAGTTGCCGGAACAGCGCCCGCAAAATCATTGCCGCCTGGCAAAAACTGCACCTGACCTTAAACCGCTTTGCGCCGGACAGCGAGCTGTCGGCGTTGAACCGCACGCCACCCGGGGAACCTTTTCGCTGCTCCAAAACCCTGTGGGAAATTATACAAAGCGCCCGGGAAATGCACGAGCTCACCGACGGAGCTTTCGATGTCAGCATCAGCCCTCTGATGCGGCTGTGGGGCTTCAATCAGCCGCAGCCGCAACTGCCGAGCGAGGAAGACATCGCCCAGACGCTGCAACTGGTCGGCTTGGACAAACTGCACTTCAATGACCAGGAATGTTCGGTGACTTTTCCTCTGGCCGGCATGGCGCTTGATTTCGGCGGCTTGGCCAAAGGCTATGCCCTGGACAAGGCCAAGGAGATTCTGGAGCAGGACGGACAGGACTGTTACATGCTCAATTTGGGCGGCAATATTTACTGCAGCAAAAAGCTGCCGCCAGAGCGCAGGCAGCCATTCCAAATCGGCATCCGGGACCCGCAGAATGCCGGCAGAATTCTGAAAGTGCTCACCCTGCACGGGCAATTTGTATCCACCAGCGCCAATTACGAGCGCGGCATAATGGTTGGCGAAAAGAAGATCGGGCACATTATTGATCCCCGCACCGGCTATCCGGTTGACAACCGGGCTTCAGTCACCGTAGTCACCACCCGGGGCAGTTATTCTGATGCTTTCTCAACTGCGGTCTTCGTCGGCGGCCCGGAGCTGGCCCGCAAACTCAGCGATAAAGTCCCGGGAACCTCTTTCGATATTTACCAATAATAGCCTTGGCGCAGTCAGAAGCCGGCCCGGCGCAAATCGTCCATACTCACAGACGGGCGGTGTTTATAGGGCTCCATCAGAGTACAGACATATTTGCCGATCAGATCGGCTTCCAGGTTGACCTCAGAGCCGGTTTTGAGCAGCCGCAGGTTAGTATGCTCCCAAGTATGCGGAATAATGCACACGCTCACGCTCTCAGCATTCAGCTCGGCAATGGTCAATGAGACGCCATTGATGGCAATGCTGCCTTTTGCGACCACGGGAAAAGTCTCAACGGGAGGGCGGGCAATCGTCAGAGTGATGTCGCCGGCCCGCTCCTTGATGCTCTGTACTGCAGCTGTGCAGTCGATATGTCCTGAGACCAGGTGTCCGCCCAGCTTACCGCCCAAACGCAGCGCAGTTTCCAGATTCACCACCTCGCCGGCCCGGAGGTATTTCAAGTTCGTCTTGTTTAACGTTTCCCGCAGAGCGTAGAACGTCAGCATTCCATCCGCACAGCGTTCCACGGTCTGGCAGGCGCCATTGAGCGCGACTGAATCGCCGGGGCTGAAATCAGCGGCCGGCAAGGCGGTCCGCCCCACAATCTGGGCTCCGCTGCCGCAGGGGCTGAACTGTACTACTGTACCAAGGTCTTCAACTATTCCGGTAAACATTCCTGCACCATCCTGTCAGCAGCAAATCCTGTCCCGTCCGCTCGACCTGCAGGTCCGCAATGCCAATCGCCTGGGTCAGGTCCGCCACGCTGCAGCCGCCCGTAACCGGGATTGAATCACGGCCCAGAAGCAGCTTCGGGGCCAGAAAAAAAGCGATCTTGTTAACTACGCCGGCAGCCAACGCGGCGGCTGCAAGCTCGCCGCCGCCTTCCAGCAACAGCAGATTGCATCCCTCTTGCCCCAGTTCGCGCAGAAAAGACAACCATTGTTCCTGTGTCTGTGGTTTAACCCTGCGCGGGGGGACGGCATTTTCCCGCATCAGGCGTAAATCCTCCGGGAGGGCACGGCTGCTCCAGATAAACACCTGCGGCTGGCGCGGCCAATCAGCAGGTTCCACAACTTTCAGGCCGGGATTGTCCTTGCGGGCGGTATCCCCACCCACCATAATCGCATCGGCCAGCTGGCGCCAGCGCTGGACCTGGCGCCTGGCCTCCGGCCCGCTGATCCATTGTGAACGCCCATCCGGCAAGGCAATCTTGCCGTCGAGGCTCATCGCCATCTTCAGCAGCACGAAAGGTCGGTTCTGGCTGATCCACCAAAAGAAATGCTCATTCAGCTGCAGGCATTCCTGCTCACACACGCCGCTCAGCACCTCTATGCCCTGCTCCTGCAGAATCTGCACCGCCCGGCCGTTATGCGCGGGATTCTGGTCCAGACAGCCGATCACCACCCGGCGGATGCCGGCCTTGATGATGGCATCCACACAGGGGGGGGTGCGCCCGTAAGTGCTGCAAGGCTCAAGCGTCACATAGAGTGTGGCCCCTGCGGCCTCCTGCCCGGCTGCAGCCAGCGCCAGGACTTCGGCATGCGGACCGCCCGCCCGGCGATGATAACCACGCCCCAGACAGCGGTCGTCCCTGACCACCACTGCCCCGACCATCGGATTGGGGCTGGTCAGCCCCCAGCCCTTGCCTGCCTCGGACAAAGCCTGCTGCAACCAGTATCTGTCGCTATGTCGGGACATGCAATTCCTCAATGCCATAAATAATTGCGCCGGGACATCATCCCCCTGCCGGAGCAGTTAAAATACCGTTTTTTTGCAAAAAATCCAATGCTTGGCGGGGAAATCAATGGAAAATTTGCAAAAGTCGATTACTTTTCAGATATCGCCCGTATTTTAACATCTCATACAATCTTTAATCAGCGCATTGACCCAGAACCGGAGGACCCAAAATGCCCAACAACGATTTTGCTGACATCCTTAAATCTGCTTTCGGTGATGAAGAGAAACCCGCTGCCGAAGAAAAAGACACCACTGCCGAAGCCGCCACCGGTACAGAGGCCGAAACACCTGCAGCAGAGGCACCCGCAGCAGAGGCACCCGCAGCCGATAAAAAACTCCCCTTTGCCACCCAAAGCAAAGGCCCGGCCAGGCTCGGCGGCGGCAAATTCATCCGCCCCGGCGCTACTGCCAAGGCACCGGCTGCAGCAGCTCCAGGCGTCGCAATCGCGACACCACCGCCGCCAAAAGCCGCCCCGGCGGCACCTATTCCTGCACCCGCACCGGCAGCATTGGCACTGCCAGGCTCCACACCTCTGACGCCCGCTACTGGCCGAACTGGCGGTGGTCCATCCACACTGCTTCTGGTGTTGCTTCTGGTTATCACCTTTATCAGCCTGCTGATCAGCGGAGCCGCATTGGCTAAAATCAGCAACCTGCGGAAAGAGATGGCGCTGCTTAACGCCGCCATGTCCAGAGTAGAGAAATCTGCGGACCGCAGCTGGAAGATCAAATGCGGCATCTTCTCTCCGGTACCCAATGTCCGCCCCCAGGAATACATGATCATGTATGAGGAGAAGGACGGCAAATTGATCCAGGAGCAGCTGATCATCAAACCGATGGAAGAAAAATAAAAACTCCTGCCCACCGGCTGCTGTCCGCTTGGGGGCAACAGCCGAAAATCGGCAGGAGTTAGGCTGGATGCTTCTCAGGAAGCGCTGTGATTATGCTTACAGGAACATCTTGAAAGCGACTGAGAGGACATGCAGATCGGCCTCGTATTCGCCGCTGGTGCGGTGGTTCACCGAGCCGGCAGCACTGCCAGCCTTGGAATCCTTGAAGATCAGATAGCCGTAACCGACATCCACGCCCCACTTCTCATTGCTGTAACCGGCACCGATGGTGAATAAATTCCGGTCGCTGTCAGGCATCTCCGGGGTACGGTAGCGGTCGTTGTCGGGTGCAATATCATACATATAGCCGCAACGCAGCACCCAGTTCTCAGTCAAAGCATACTCGGCCCCCAGACGGAAAGACCAGACATCGCACCAGTCTTTCTTCTTCTCAATAGTTCCAGGCGTCCCGGGGCCAGGCCGTTTGTCAAACTTGATATTGTTGTCAGCGTAGGTGCTCCACTCAGTCCATACGGCATCAAAACTCAGAGTCAGGTTATTGAAAGAGTTATTCGCGACACCCAGGCCCAGACTGGCCGGCAGAGTGATAGTGGTGGATGCGTCATCCTCGATCAAGTAGACGAATGGCCCGTTCACTTCCCGGCGATACCTGGCCTCGCCTTCGAAATCCAGCTTGACCCGGGACTGGTAGTGCACACCAAACCCCCACTCGGGATTGAGCTGGTAATGCACGGACAGGTTGCCGCCGATACCATAAGCATCCGCAGCCATATAAATCTTGTTCATGCCCAGGCCCAGGGCGGACAAATTGATATTCCGGGCCAGACGGGCAGTGGCGTACACCAGGTTAACGCCCGCGGCCAGTGAGAGTTCTTCAGTGACCTGCCAGGTCAGAGACGGAGTGGTGTAGATTGCCCGGAGATTCGTGTAGGTGCACATCTCATTCTCGATCCAGTCATTCTCCCATTCCGTGATCATGCCATAGGGAGCATTGATCGACAGGTTGAAATTCAAGTCCGGAGTCACAGGAATAATACCATAGAAAAAACCAGTCGGGCGAATCCGGTTCTGCAATGAATCATCGCCAGCATCAGAACTGTAGTCGATGCCTAATTTCAAAGCACTGACACCGCCCATCACACTGATCTTGTCTATCGAACCGGTAGCCGCAGGGTTGTACCAGGCGTTCGATATCATCCCGCGACGACCGATAACCGCCCCGGATACCGACATCGCCTCAGTAGAACTCTCAGAATATAACTGAAAAGCGCCGCCATAAACCACAGAGCTCAATACCGATGACAAGAGGAATAATGCAAACCATAAACGTTTTTTCATGCTTTGACCTTTTTGCTGGTTGATCCTGAACGCTCCAATCCCTAAAACCGCATACTATAATTTGCTTTGCCGCGAATGCAAGACGTTTTTACAAAAAATGTCTTTTTGTACCGGAAATAAGTAATGAGCCCGTAGAGGGGCGTGCGGGAATCGGGAATTGCCTGAGACGTAGCGGACGTAGAAATGCGCCAATGCAATACTGGGAAATAGGCGGTGCGATTTTAGCGTACCAGTCCCATTGTCCTATTCATACGTCCCCTACGTCCCCTACGTCCCATGCATTGCCGTTTTAAACCTGCTCTGCATAAGACTCATTACTGGGAATAAACACAATCGCCGGGGCTCAGTCACTACCGGGCAGCGGCACTTATGGCCTGGAGATGCGGCAGAGACTGGTTCCGTTCCGGCGGTATTGTCCGTCAATAGACTGAATCCGGGAAATAGAATTCTGCGCCATTGCTGGTGGTGATGATTTGCGATTTGATAATAATCTCGCGTTTGTCGTCCCGGGGCTGCTGTATGTTTTTCAGTCTTTCGACTGCGGCATCCATACCCACGGCCAGCATTTCCGGCGGGTAAGTCACGGTAGCCTTCACCAGCGGATCGGCCTCAATAATTCGCTTGACGACATTCTTGCTGCCACCGCCGCCAACGAAAGCCCGGACGTCCTTACGGCCTGACTCCTGGTATGCTTTCAATGCTCCAGTAAGCACGTCATCATCGCCGGCCCAGACGGCATCGACCTGCGGATACTTAAGCAGAAAGTTCTCCATCAGGGACAACCCTTTTTCGGCATTCCACCAGGCCGGCTGGGAGTCCAGGATGCGAATACGGGGAAATTTTTCTGCCAGCACCTGGTTGAAACCACTGACCCGTTCAGTATTGATCGGACAGGGGATGCCTTCCAGTACCAGTACCGTCCCCTCGCCGCCGAGGATTTCACCGATTGCCTCACCGGCGGCCCAGCCGAAACTGCGGTTGTCGCCATTGACGAACACATCCTCACAGCGTTCTTCCAGCGGGTTTGAGACTACGACCAGATATACGCCCTGCTCCTTGGCCCGCTGGCAGACCTTGGTAATGGGCCCCGGTTCCTGGGCCATCACCACCAAGGCATCGATATCGCGCACCAGCAGATTCTCGATCTGCTCGGCCTGCCGGGCGGCATCAGGGCTGGCCGCCAGAAAAATCTCCAGGTCAGGATGTTCGGCCTGCAACCGCTCTTTCGCCTGTTCCGCACACCAGACCACGCCGCCGGCCCAGCCGTGGGTCGCGGTGGGCATGGACACCCCCAGGCGCAGCTTCTGCTCCTGCTTCCCGCAACCGCAAAACAGCAATAAACAAATACCCAACCACAAGCAACAAGCCCGGACACGACGTTTATGCATCTTCATCAATATCATAGCTGATTTCAAAATTACTGGTAATGCGTTGAATTTCGTCAATCGTGGTTACGCCCTGCGCGACCTTCAGCCAGCCATCCTGGCGCAGAACCTTCATGCCGCGCTCAATCGCGGCTTTGCGCAATTCACTGGTGCCGACATGGTCGGCCACCATATCCTGAATCTCATCATCCAGGAGAAAGAACTCATAAATCGCCACCCGCCCGCGATAACCGCTGTGGTCACACTCAATGCAGCCCCGCCCTTTCCAGGCTTTGACATCCTCGGGAGCAAGGTCATTGCATTCCGCAATCTCAGCCCGTACCCGCCGGCTGATATCCTCGTCTTCGATTTTGCAATGTTTACAGATTCGGCGGACCAGCCGCTGGGCCAGCGCTGAGACCAGCGCCGAGGCCACCAGGTACGGCTCAACCCCCATATTGATCAGGCGATTCACTGCCCCGACCGAGTCATTGGTATGCAAGGTTGACAGCACCAAGTGCCCGGTCAAGGCCGACTGGATGGCGATATCCGCGGTCTCGTTGTCCCGGATTTCACCCACCAGGATGATATCCGGGTCATGGCGCAGAATGGAGCGCAGGGCAGAAGCAAAAGTCAAGCCGATTTCAGCGTGCATCTGAATCTGACTGGTACCCACCAGTTCATACTCGACCGGATTTTCAACCGTAATGATCTTGCGCTCAGGATAAGTGTTGCGCACGAAAGACAAGGCCGCATAGAGAGTAGTGGTCTTGCCGCTGCCGGTAGGGCCGGTAACCAGCATAATGCCGTGCGGCATGGAGACCAGCTTGGTCAGCAGCGCCAGCTGGTATTTGCTCAGCCCCAGCTGCCCCATCTCAATGAAAATCGAACTGCTGGTCAGCACCCGCAGGCAGATGGTCTCCCCGAAACGGGTCGGCATGATGGAGACGCGCAGATCAATCTCCTCGCCCCCGACACTGAGACGGATACGCCCGTCATGGGGCAGACGTTTTTCCGCAATATTCAGCCGGGACATGATTTTCAGGCGCGAGACGATGGCATCGTGGAGCTCAACCATCCCCGGGGGCGTGGGAATTTCCCGCAGCATACCGTCGATACGGTAACGCACCTTGACTTGTTCCCGGAAAGGCTCGATATGGATATCCGTAGCATGCTGACGAATAGCCTCGGTGATGATTTCATTGACCAGCTGGATGATGCTGGCATCCTCCTGGTCGCCCTGGTCCAGGTTCTCCACCAGGCGGTCATCGAATGTGCCTTCGACTTCCTCGACCAGCTGATTCTTGCGGTCCTGGCGAATCTGGATGACCTTCTCCGCCCCCAGGCCGTAAAGACGTTTCAGGGTATTGCTCACTTCGCTCGGAGTGGCCAGCACCGGGTCCAGGCGCAATCCCAGCAGCAGACGCAGATTCTCCCGGTCCCGAATCGCCGGCGGGTTGGAAAATGCGACTTTCAGAGTGCCGCGCTCCAGCTGCAGCGGCACAAACTGGTAGCGCAATGCGACCTTGGCCGGAACTTTCTGCACCGCAGTCTCAGCGATGGACTGTTCTCCCAGCAACACAAAGGGAAGGCCGGAAATCTGACTGAGGGCCCGGTACACGACTTCCTGAGTCGCAAGGGATAACTCCAGGACGGCCTGCTGCGGCGGAATCAACGCCCGCCGCATCCGCCGCCGGCATTGATCGGCCTGCTCTTCATTCAGAGCACCCTGCTGCTGCAGCAGTGAAATCAAATCCGAGCTGGCAGCAGCTTCACTGATGCGGGTTGATTCATTCATTGCAACTTGACTTTCTTTTCGCTGCCGCGCTTGACAACTACTTTCTTCCCTTCACCATACGTGATGGTCAGGGAATTCTCATCAAACGACACCACCGTCAGCGCGGAAAAAATCTTCTCACTTTCACCCAAGGGCACACTGATGCTCTTCTTGGTGCTGGAATCACTGGCCTTGATAAAAGCCAGCCGCTGATCCGACAGACCTTGATACATCCCGCGATAAACAACGCTGATCACCCGGGGCGGCGGATCGGTTTTGGGAGGTACCGGCGGAGGCGGAG
>JAAZIZ010000171.1 GCA_012800565.1 Lentisphaerota bacterium | reverse complement strand
TGGCATTTTTTTCCAGGCCATAGAACGTAAGCTTTTCTGTGGGGTTCTCGTGCCGCCGCTCGACGACCCGGGCGCTCTGCACAAACATGCCCCCCGAGCCGCAGGCAGGATCAAGCACCGTGCCGCCTTCCGGCTCGATGACATTGGCAATCAATGATACGAGCGAAACCGGAGTGAAGAACTCGCCTCCATCGTGCGCTTTCTGGTCGGCAAACTGAGTCAGGAAGTACTCATATATCCGACCGAAGACATCCCCCGAGACGTGTTTCAGTTCTTCGGGATTGAGTGCGCGCAGCAATTCCCCAAGCACGGCATTGTCGAGTTCCTGATACTCACTTTTAGGCAGCATCCCGCGCAGATTCTCATAGTCAGCCTCAATGGATTCCATCGCGTCGATAATGGCTTTGGCGCGATCCGCGCTGTCCGGCAAAGCCACGAGGGTGTCAAACTGGGCTTTGGGCTGCAAAAAGATGGCGCTCTTCTGCGAAAAATCCTCCTTGGTCAGCGGACGGGTTTTACCGGCGCGAGTCGGCAGATTTGCCACAATGGCGTCCTTGACGCTCAGATACCGGCTGTATGCATGGCGCAGAAAAACCAACCCCATGACCGGCAGAAAATATTCATTGCTGGCATAATTGGAATTTGCCCGCAGAGTATCCGCAGCGCTCCATAGGCGCTTCTCGATTGCTTCAATATGTTCCAGCTGGGCCATTGCCCCTCCACTTGTAACGTAAAAGTATGCGAAAAACCTAACCCGATTTGCCCGCAAAAAATGCAGCAAAAAAAACGCTTATCGCTCGGCAAACGACAATCATCCGATAAATGTAATCCAATATCCTGGTTTTTCATTTTACACCGCACATATTTTCCCCCAATATCGCTCACAAATCTTGTTTTTTTAGAATAGATGAAGTACATTATTTAGAGAAAGGATATGATATCATGGCGAACAGTAATTTGATTGGTTCCTTAGTCAAAGGTATTGAGATAGTAAAATTAGTTGGGTTTTCTGAGAATGGCATAAAGTCCAATGAAATCATGGCTGCCATGAATCTGAAAGCGCCGACCTGCTACAGCCTGATTCGCACCCTGGTGGCGTGCGGCTTTTTGGAAAAGCGTAACGGCCGGTTCTATCTTGGTAATGAGTTGATTTTATTGACCAAAAAACAATCAAACAGCTCATTTCTTTCTAAAGTCGAAACGGAACTTATGGCTTTATACCAGAAATTGCCGAGAGGCACGGTCATTTTTGCGGTTCCTGGCCTGGATGGGATTCTGCAGACGCATCGGATTTCTTTTGATCGGCCTGGCGTAATCCAGCATTTGGACTCTGAACCTATGCATCCGTATGCCAGCGCAGCTGGTCTGGTTTACTTGGCTTTTCTGCAAGATGAAACGAATTTGATGCTGGTTAATGAGCGATGGCCATTTGCTGAGTTTGGCATCCATTTGTGGAAAAATCGCACTGCCTTGAACAAATATCTGGATCAGGTCAGGAAAACGCAGATTGCGGTATCGCCGTTTGAAAAAGATGTTTACCTGCGAATTTCAGCAGCTGTGCTTGATAAAACGGGAAAATTTATCGCAGCCGTAGGCGTCAGCATCCCCGCGCAGATGATAAAAGATAAAAATATCCAAACTATGCAAAAAGAAGTTTCCCGCAGCGCCAAGGTTATCTCTGCAGCATTGGCATAGATTACATCTTGTCCTTTATAACTTTGTACAATATTTATGTTTGTCATCCGCAAAGCAGGCCGGCACTCGCGAAACTGACGCATTGACCCCTATAACCCGCAATTATTTGGTATTTAGTAAGTAACGGTAACTTCCTGAAAAATAACGGCATTTTCCGCAAGAGCGAGTATATTAATTGTTTTACCTGCCAAAACGATATTAAGGGATCAGATTTATGCGAATTTTCGTTGCTGGCGGCGCCGGCTATATCGGCAGTTGCTGTACTGAATATCTTCTTGAGCACGGACACCAGGTCACGGTTTACGATGCTTTGCTGAACGGGCATCGCCAGGCAGTCGATCCGCGTGCAGATTTCATTCTGGGTGATTTGGCTGATTTATCATCCCTTGAGGATGCCATCAAACGCAGCCGGCCGGATGGTGTAATCCATTTTGCGGCTTTTATCGAGGTCGGCGAATCGATGCTCGATCCGCTGAAATATTTTCGCAACAATGTTTCCAATGCCATCAACCTTTGTCAGGCTGCCGTTTCTGCCGGTGTGCGGAAGCTGGTTTTTTCCAGCACTGCGGCAGTATATGGCATGCCGAAAGTCATTCCCATTACCGAAACGGCTGAAACCGTGCCCATCAATCCTTATGGTGAGGCAAAACTGATGTTTGAGAAAGTCCTGGGCTGGCAGCACCAGCTCAGCGGCCTGCAGTACACCGCTCTGCGTTATTTCAATGCAGCCGGCGCTTCGGAAAAATTTGGCGAAGACCATCATCCTGAGACGCATCTGATACCATTGGTGCTGCAGGCCGCCGAGGGTCGGCGGAAGAAAATCAGCATCTACGGTGATGACTATGATACTCCGGACGGTACCTGTATCCGCGACTACGTCCATGTGCTGGACCTGGCCCAGGCGCATCTGCTGGCCCTGGAGAGTGATTTTTGCGGCAGTCTGAATCTGGGCTCCGGCACAGGCTACAGCGTGAAGCAGGTCATCGACACTGTGCGGACGGTGACGGGCAAAGATTTTCCGGTTGAGACAGCGCCCCGCCGTCCTGGTGATCCCCCCCGGCTGATCGCCGATGCCAGCGCCGCGCGCCGCATTCTCGGCTGGCAACCTCAATATGACGATTTAAGCGCCATTATTGCCAGTGCCTGGCGCTGGCGCCAGCAGCACCCCCAGGGATACCAGGATTGATTGCCTGCCGGGATGGCGACCGCCGCTGCCCGGCCTGAACTTAATTTCTCAACATGTCCACTTCCCAGTCCAGACTTCCTGCTATAATTTTCCGTTATGCTTGGCGTCTGGCTGTAATCCTCCTGGCCATCTGGCTGATCAGATTCACCCTGCGCAGCAGCGATGCTGACATCCTGTCAGATATCCGGCAGGCTGACTGGTATTTGCTGGGCCTGGCAGTGGTGATTTACGGCGTCATACAGCTGCTGGCGGTCTGGCGCTGGCAACTGCTGATGGACGTGCAGGGAATGCACCTGCCCCTGCACCTGGCATTCAGACTGACTATGATCGGCAACTTCTTCAGCATGTTCATACCCGGCTCAGTCAGTGGCGATGTGCTGAAAATCGCTTATGCAGGACGCTGCTTCCCGGGCCGCAATACCGGCATTGCCCTGACAGTATTGCTGGACCGGATCATCGGTCTGGCGGCGGTCTTCTTTGCGGCATTTCTGGCCACGATCAGCAACCTCGACCGCTTGCGCGAACTCTTCACTCAACATCCGACTCTGGGCCTGGCCATCATCGCGGTGAATGCCGGCTGCATCGTCTGCATTCTGGCATACGGTCTCTATCGCTGCCAGGACTACCTGCTGGCCCTGCCGCTGCTGCAGCGCACCGGTGCGGCCATCATGCGCCGGCTGCCGCGTTTGTTGTCAGGCATTTTGCAGCGTCTCCGTTCAGCCCTGGATATGTACAAGCAGCGCCAGGCAGTACTTGGTGTGCATGCCTTGATCTCGGTGCTGATTCATATTTGCAACGGGGCTTGTTTTTACACCATCGGCAAGGCGCTAGGCGAACGGGCCATGACGGCTCGGGAATACTTGCTTTCCACTCAGGTCGCGGTCTCCACCGGGATTATTCCCCTGACTCCCGGTGGCATCGGCACCCGCGATGCCGTCTCGGCGGCATTTTTCCAGGCTTTTGCAGCTGACCCGGCCGAAGTAGCCGGGAGCATCCCAGTGGTTTATTCATTTATACTGCTGCTCTGGGGAGTGATTGCAGCAGGGGTATTCATTTGTTCTCCGGCCTTGCGGCAGCTCAGCACGACTGAACAACGCAGCGGCGGGGATGCACTCGACAACTGAAACAGGAAATCCAGCCCATGCAACGCACACTGATTCGTAACGTCTTATGCAGTCGGGATTTTGGCAGCCAGCACACAGTCGCTGGCTGGGTCCGCACTCGCCGTGATTCCAAAGGCGGTTTTTCGTTTTTGGAGCTCAATGACGGCTCTTGCCTAAGCAATCTGCAGATTCTGGCCGGGGCCGGCCTGCCCAATTACAAAACCGAGATACTGCGTCTGCATCCTGGTGCCTCGATCAAGGTGCAAGGGAAACTGGTAGCCTCTCCTGCGGCCGGCCAGCCGGTAGAACTGCAGGCCGACAGCATTACCGTACTGGGTTTCTGCGACCCCTTGGAGTATCCGCTGGGCAAGAGCCGCATTTCTTTCGAGCGGTTACGGGAGGTCGCCCATTTGCGTGCCCGCACCAACACATTCGGGGCGGTAGCCAGGGTGCGCAACACCTTGGCCTATGCAACCCACAGGTTTTTCCAGGAACGAGATTTCTACTACTTCAATGCGCCGATCATCACTGCCAGCGACTGTGAAGGCGCCGGCGAGATGTTCCAGGTCACGACTTTGAATCTGGAAAATCCGCCCCGGGACCCGGAGCGCAAGTGCATTGATTTCAAGCAGGATTTCTTCGGCAAAGCTGCGAATCTCACCGTCAGCGGTCAATTGGAGGCCGAGACCTACGCCTGCGCCTTGGGCAGTGTCTATACTTTCGGACCGACTTTCCGGGCTGAAAACTCAAACACCACCCGGCACCTGGCGGAATTCTGGATGATCGAGCCGGAAATCGCTTTCGCGGACCTCAATGACGACGCCGATCTGGCTGAGGATTACCTGCGCTTCCTCTTTCAGGCAGTGCTGCAGGAACGCCAGGAGGACCTGCAATTCTTCAATGACCGCATCGAAAAAGGGCTGCTGGAGAATCTCTCTCGCCTGGCCCAGGCCGAATTCACCCGCATCAGCTACACCGAAGCCATAGCCATTCTGGAGAAAAATGCAGATCAGTTTGAGCTGAAGCCACACTGGGGCGCAGACCTGCAATCCGAACACGAGCGCTTTCTGGCTGAGAAGATGTTCAAGGGGCCGGTAATTGTGATGAATTATCCCAAGGAAATCAAGGCTTTCTATATGCGCTTGAATGACGATGAAAAGACTGTTGCCGCCATGGACGTGCTGCTACCCAATGTAGGAGAAATCATCGGCGGCAGCCAGCGCGAGGAACGCCTGGAGGTCCTGGAACGGCGCATCCGGGAGACCGGCATGGACCCGGCAGACTACTGGTGGTACTGCGATCTCAGGCGTTTCGGCAGTGTGCCCCACGCTGGCTTCGGCCTGGGCTTCGAACGAATGGTCCGCTTCTGCACCGGAATGACTAATATCCGGGACGTCATCCCCTTCCCCAGAACACCGCAGTCAGCCGATTTCTGAGACGGTTCCTGAAACAATTCCGGCTTTTCTGCCGGCGGCAGCAGCCAGCCCCCAACCAGGAGATTCATCATGTCGGAGATTATCATCAAGCATTTGCCGGTTATTCCTGTAACCCAGGGTCCAAAGCATCATTTTTTCGGCTACTTCGACAAATATCCCTGGAATCTCTCCGGGCGCTATTTGCTCTCACTGGAGACTGATTTTGCCGGCCGCCAGCCCGAGGTGGGAGAAAAAGCCGGCATTCTTCTGATCGACTTGGAAAACGGCTGTGCCAGCACCAGAATTGCTGAGACTGACGCCTGGTGCTGGCAGCAGGGCTGTATGCTGCAATGGCTGTCCGACTACCCCGAAGACCGGATTATTTATAACGACCGTGAGGGCGATCATTTCGTATCCCGGATTCTCGATCTGAAAAGCGGGCAGACCCGTACCCTCTGCCGGCCGATATACTGCCTGAGCCCGGACGGAAAATGGGCCCTGAGCATAAATTTTTCCCGTCTGGACCGCGAGCGTCCCGGCTATGGATATCCCGGCGGTCATGATCCCGGGCAGAATGTCTATGCTCCTGCTGATGACGGCATCTGGCTGGTTGATCTTCAGCGCAATGAGTCGCGCCTGGTAGTATCTGTTGATCAGATCACCCGCAGTTATTTCCGGGACGGTCAGTATGGCATGCAGGACACCCCGGGCTGGTTCAATCATCTGCTGTTCAGTCCGGACAGCCGCCGTTTTGCTTTCTTTCATCGCTGGCGCACCTGGAAAAACGGCCATAAATGGCATCTCACCCACATGTTCACCGCCAATATCGACGGCAGTGACATCTATCCGCTGAATCTTGAGGATATGAGTTCGCACTATACCTGGATCGCCAACGACAAGATCATCAACTTCTCAAATCGTTTTGCCACCGGCTGGCAGTATCATCTGTTTACCGATCGCACCCAGGATATTGAAGTGATTGCCAAGGATGTCTTCCCAGGGGACGGGCACTGTTCGTTTTCTTCGGACAACAAAAGGATGCTGACCGACTGCTATCCTTCCGCGGAATCGCCTTTCCGGCGGCTGTTCCTCTATGATCTGACTCAGCATCAGGCGTATGAAATCGGCTGTTTCTACTCCAGTGTCGATATTCCCGCCCCGACGCGCTGCGACTTGCATCCCAACTGGTCCCGTGACAACCGCAGTGTCTGCATTGATTCTTTCCATTGCGGCACCCGCCAGGTTTACCTCATCGACGTCACCCCCATCACTGGCGGCTGATCGCGCGCCTGGAAAAGCCTGGCGTGGCTTTGCTTTCCCAGGCGGCCGATTATATTACTGTATTGTCATCAATACAGAAAAGGAGATATAT
>JAAZIZ010000170.1 GCA_012800565.1 Lentisphaerota bacterium | reverse complement strand
GGTAGGCGCATTTGCCGCCCGGCGTCCAGGCGGGTGGCATTTCGGCCAGGAGACGGCACATCAGCTCCCAATCGGCCAGATCATCGCCGGCGATGCCGGGCGGGAGGGTGTGCATTGCCGCCCGATGGCTCAGCAGATGCCAGACCCGGGTATCTTCCTTGCCCTGGCAGCCGAATTCCGGCCAGTAATCGGCGACCCGGTCGTCGTAATGGATCAGCCCTTTCTCCACCAGACGGTGAAAAGCAGTGCTGGCCAGACCCTTGCCAACTGAAAAAATGGGGAACAGCGAATCGGAGGCAATCCGGTTAATGCGTTCCGGCTCGGCATAGCCGGCCACCAGGTCCACCAGCAATTCACCATGCTGATAAATCGCCAGCTGACAACCGCATTCTTCACCGGAAGATACAGCAGCATCAAGAATCTCCTGCAACACCGGAGCAATCACCGACGCACGTAAACGCATGTCTGTAACCTCACTTGATAACAATTCCCGAAAAAATGCCGCCGTCGCAGACCATCATTGCACAGCTCCATGCACACCTAAATACAAAACTTTTAACTTTAACGCATATTTTTTACAATGCAAGTCACAAAAGGACTTGCAATCGCGCAAAAATAAATTATATTCAATCACATTCAATCATAAACGCGCAGTTTTGCGCAAGAATTTGCACGCTCATGAGCACTCCCAGTCACCGTTTGCTGACCGCTGAGCGCGAGCAATTGATACTTGATTTGCTGCGCGCTTCTGATGTTCTGTCGGTTTTGTCTCTGAGCGAGCGTCTGGGCGTTTCGGAAGCGACTGTGCGTCGGGATCTGCAAAATCTGCAGGAGCGCGGTCTGCTGGCGCGTTTTCATGGTGGTGCGACTTTGAAGACTCCTGGTCAGCCGGAGCTGTTGTTTTCCGACAAGGAGAGCAAGCTGAGCGAGGAGAAGCAGCGCATTGCCTTGGCGGCATTGTCTTTGATTGAAGCGCAGGACATCATTTATCTGGATGGCGGCAGCACGGTGCTGCATCTGGCCCGGCTGCTGGAGAGCCGCAGCGGCCTGACTATCGTTACCAATTCTCTGATGGCTGCCTCGCTGTTGATGGAAAGCGGCCATCGGCTGATTCTCACCGGCGGGGAATTCCGGGCTATCAGCCGGACCATGGTCGGGCCGCTGAGCGCGGCAATTCTGCAGAACATCACCGTGGATAAGGCTTTTATGGGCACCATGGGGCTGACCCTGAGCGACGGGTTGAGTACCTCTGATGCCAACGAGGCATTTACCAAAAAGCAGGCCATGAGCCGGGCCCGGCAGGTCATCCTGCTGGCCGATCACAGCAAATTCGGGGTTTCATCGTTTGTCAGCAGTGGCCGGCTGGAAGACCTGCATACCATCATCAGCGATGAAATCCCGGCGGAATTCCAGAAGCATTTTACCAAATTAGGCATCAATCATATTTCAGGATAACCCAGTCAGTCTGGCAAGCAGCAAGAGGAGCAAATCCATGGCAGTTGGAATAGTCATGCCGAAAGCCGGTAATTCAGTAGAGGAGTGCATCTTAAGCAAATGGCACATCAAGCCCGGTGACAAAATCAGCAGCGGCGATATCATTGCGGACATCGAAACCGATAAGTCCGCCATTGAAGTTGAGGCTACTGTGGATGGAACTGTGCTGGCGCTGTTCTGGAATGAAGGCGACCTGGTACCAGTGCTGGTGAATATCTGCGCTGTGGGAGAGCCGGGTGAAGACTGCAGTGCCTTACATCCGGCCGGCGGCGGCAGCGCTCCGGCTGCTGCTCCGGCCCCGGCAGTCGCCGAAACCACCGCCCCCGCCAGCCAGGCTGCGGCTGGCGCTGCAACCCCACAACCGGTCGTGGCCGGCGCAACTGCGCCACTCAGTCCGCGGGCCCGCAAATTCGTCGCAGAGCATCCGTTTGTCCTGCCGGCAACTCTGCAGGGCAGCGGGGCGCAGGGGCGCATCATGGAAAAGGATGTCACGGAAGCCTACCAGACTGGGACGCGTCTCAGTCCGGCTGCAGCCGCCATGCAGGCCGCGGGCATTGCTGCGCCGGCCCAGGGCAGCGGAGTCGGCGGGATGGTACTGAGCCGTGACATGGGGCAAACCGGCAGCAGCGCTGCGTCTGCCGCGGCACCGGCGCCTGCCGCAGCTGCGCCTGTGGCAGCCAGCGACAGTACCGATGTCATCAGCGAGCAACCGCTCTCGAACATCCGCAAGATCATCGCCCGGCGGCTGCAGGAATCGCTGTCCGGGATGGCCCAGTACACGCTCAATGCCGAGGCCGATGTCAGCGGCCTGCTGGCTTTGCGGGCGCGGATTAAAGCCGCCGGCGAGACGCTCGGTCTGGCCAATATCAATATCGGCGACATGGTCATGTATGCCGTGATCAAGGCGCTGCTGAAGCACCCTGAGATGAACGGTGAGTTTACAGATAATGTAGTGCGGCTGCATTCCGCCATCAACCTCGGTTTCGCCTGCGATACCCCGCGCGGATTGATGGTCCCGGTGCTGCATCAGGCCCAGGCTTTGTCCATGGGGCAGATGTGCAGCAAGGTAAAAGCCATGGCCAAGCAGGCCAACGACGGCAAGCTGAACCCCGACCTGCTGACCGGCGCTACTTTCACCGTTTCCAACCTGGGCGCTTTCGGCATTACCACCTTTACGCCAGTGCTCAGCGCCCCGCAGCTGGCCATGCTCGGCGTAGGTAAAACACTGCTGCGGCCGGTCCGCGATAAAAACGGCGAGATCAGCTACCGGGATTTCATGCAATTCTCACTTACTATGAACCACCAGATCATTGATGGCGCGCCTGGTGCCAGATTCCTGCAGACCCTGAAGGAAATCATTGAGAATTTCGAGCTGGTCTGCATCGCCGGCTGAGAACCACCCGCCAGTTGCCGCAAATTTTGTTTTCAACTCAACTGAAAGAGAACTGACATGTACGATTTAATCGTGATTGGTGCTGGCCCCGGCGGATATGAAGCCGCAGCTTATGCAGCCAGAATGGGCCGGAAAGTCGCTTTGTGCGAAAAAAACGCCCTCGGCGGCACTTGTCTGAATGTCGGCTGCATCCCGACCAAGACGCTGCTGCGCTCGGCCAAGGCCCTGGAAGACTGTCATGAGGCCTCGCGGTATGGTATCAAGCTTTCCGGCGAAGCCACTCTGGATATGGCCGCTGTGCAGGCCCGCAAGCAGCAGGTCGTCTCGACTCTGGGTAAAGGCGTGGCGTCAATGCTTAAAGGCGCCGGCGTGGAAGTGATCTCAGGTGAAGCCCGTCTGGCTGCCGCCAACCGGGTGGAAGTCGCGGGAAAGCTCTATGAGGCTGCCAATATCCTGATCGCCACCGGCTCAGTGCCGGCTGTTCCTCCCATTCCCGGCCTGAAAGACAATCCTGCCGTGCTTGATTCCACCGGCATTCTGGCCTTGGACCATGCCCCGAAAGAGCTGGTCATCATCGGTGGCGGCGTTATCGGCCTGGAATTCGCCTCGTTCTTCGCCAGCATCGGCTGCAAAGTCAGCGTGGTCGAGATGCTGCCCAAAATCGCCCCCGTGGTCGATGCGGAGATCGCCCAGAAGCTGCTGGCTGAACTGAAGAAAGCCGGCATCGTTTTTAATCTTTCCTGCAAGGTCGTGCGCCTGGAAGGCAACAACTTGTTCTTCCAGACTGCTGACGGCAAGGAAGAACAAGTGCGCGGCGATTATATCCTGAATGCCACTGGGCGCAGCCCGGTCCTGAAGAATCTGGGTCTGGAGGAGCTGAAAGTCGATTTCGACCGCAAGGGCATCCGTACTGATGAGTTCGGGCGCACCAATGTCCCGGGCGTCTGGGCCTGCGGTGACGTGACCGGGCGCTGCCTGCTGGCCCATGCGGCAACCCGCGAGGGCATTGTGGCAGTGAACAATATGTTCGGCAAACCGGACCGGATGCGCTACCAGGCCATCCCCTCGGTTATCTATACTCACCCGGAGGTCGCCCAGGTCGGTGCCACCGAGGATGAACTCAAGGCCCAGGGTATTGCCTACCGTAAGGCGGTTATGCCCATGGCTATCGCCGGCAGATTCCTGGTCGACAATGCCGGCAAATCAGGAACGGTAAAAGTTCTGGTGCAGGAAAAATACGGTCAGGTACTGGGCGTGCACGCCATCGGCGGCTGCTGCGGCGAATTCATCGCCAGTGCGGTCCAGATGGTGGAGATGGAAATGCGCGTTGAAGATGTGCGCCAGATCGTCTTTCCCCACCCGACGGTTTCGGAGGCTCTGAGAGAGACCGTGCTGCACGCCTGAAGATGTCACTGATGCGGATAACTGAAATATACTTTTAACAACAACCGAAGGATGCGCAATCATGACCAAATGCTTGGAAATTTATCCGGACGAGGTGTTCAAGAAGGGGCAGATCGACTTCACCCCCATTCCCGTCTGCAGCTACGACCTTGAGCTCAAGGATGAGAAGAAACTGTTCAGCACTGCTGATCTCGTGACCATCTATCACGATATGATCATCCTGCGGACTTTCGAGACTATTATCAATGAACTGAAGCTCAAGGGCGAATACAACGGCGTCAAATACAACCACGCCGGCCCTGCTCACCTGTCAATGGGCCAGGAGGCCGCCGCAGTCGGCCAGGCTTTCAGCCTTGATCCCGATGACCATATCTTCGGTTCACACCGCAGCCACAGCGAAATTCTGGCCAAGGGTCTCTCTGCCATCCGCAAGCTTGATGACGCTGTACTGGATAAAATCATGCGCGACTTCTTCGGCGGTGCGACTCTGCGGGTGGTGGAAAAATGCGGCTGCAAGGATGTCAAAGACCTGGCCCGGCACTTTCTGATCTACGGTGCTTATGCGGAAATCTTTGCCCGCACCACCGGTTTCAACAAGGGCTGGGGTGGCTCAATGCACTGCTTCTTCACGCCTTTTGGCATCTATCCCAACAACGCCATCGTCGGCGGCTCCGGCTCGATCACTCCCGGCGCGGCTCTGTTCAAACGCGTGAATCGCCAGCCCGGCATCGTGGTCTGCAATATCGGCGATGCTTCTTTTGGTTGCGGGCCGGTCTGGGAAGGGCTGATGTTTGCCGCCATGGACCAGTACCGCAAACTGTGGGACCAATCCCTGGGCGGCGGCCTGCCGCTGCTGGTGAACTGCTTCAATAACCAGTACGGCATGGGCGGTCAGACCAGGGGCGAGACCATGGGCTATGATATGCTGGCCCGCATCGGCGCCGGCGTGAATCCTGAACAGATGCATGCAGAACGGATTAACGGCTACAATCCCTTGGCTGTGGTCGATGCCGTCAAACGCAAGAAGGAAATCCTGCTGGCTGGCAAGGGCCCGGTGCTGCTGGATGTGGTCACTTACCGCCTGGGCGGGCACTCGCCCTCCGATGCCTCCAGCTATCGCACCAAGGAGGAACTCGACCGCTGGATCGCCGCCGACGCTATTCCCGCCTACCATGACAAGCTGGTAAAGGGCAAGGTCGCCAGCGCTGCCGATTTGGCCAGCCTGCGCGAAGGCTGCCAGGAGATGGTCTTCGAGATGTTCAAACTGGCTATCGATCCGGAAATCTCTCCTTATGAGACCATGGAGTCGAAATTCATTGAGACTGTAACCTTTTCCAACCGCAAGGTGGAGAAATTTGCGGACCGGACGCCCGAGACTCTGCAGAAGCTTGAGGACAACGAGCAGTACAAGCGCATCCAGGGCAAAGTCCGCTTCGCAGGCGCGGATGGCAAGGCTGTGCCGGCCATGAAGCAGTACAACTTCAATGATGCAGTTTTTGAAGCCATGGTGCACCGTTATCTGATCGACCCCACCATGATCGCTTTCGGTGAAGAAAACCGCGACTGGGGCGGTGCTTTCGCCTGCTACCGCGGCCTGACTGAGCTGCTGCCCTATCATCGCCTGTTCAACAGCCCCATTTCCGAAGCCGGCATCGTGGGTGCGGCTGTGGGCTATGCCCTGGAAGGCGGACGGGTGGTCTGCGAACTGATGTACTGCGACTTCCTGGGCCGGGCCGGTGACGAGGTCTTCAACCAGCTGTCCAAGTGGCAGGCGATGTCCGGCGGCATCCTGCAGATGCCGGTGGTGCTGCGTATTTCTGTCGGCTTCAAATACGGCGCCCAGCATTCTCAGGACTGGTCCAGCCTGGTCAACCACATTCCCGGACTCAAGATCGTGTATCCGGTCACTCCTTACGATGCAAAAGGGCTGCTGAACACTGCTCTGGCCGGTACGGACCCGGTCATCTTCCTGGAAAGCCAGCAGCTCTATGGCAAGGGCGAACGCTTCCACAGCGCCGGCGTACCGGAGGGATATTACGAAATTCCCATCGGCGAGCCGGACATCAAGAAAGCCGGCAAGGATTTGACCATCATCACCTTCGGCCCCTGTCTCTTCAAGGCGTTGGAGGCTGCGGACAAGCTGACCGCTTACGGACTGGACGCAGAAGTCATCGATCTGCGTTCCATAAATCCGCTGAATTACGATTTGCTGCTTGAATCAGTCAGGAAGACCGGCAAAGTCGTACTGATCAATGAAGCCGTTGAACGCGGCAATGTGATGCACAATATCGCGGCGAACCTGACACAGCTGGCTTTCGATTACCTGGATGCCCCGCCGGTCGTGATCGGCTCGCATAACTGGGTCAGCCCGGCTGCGGAGCTGGAAAGCAAATTCTTCCCGCAGGTGAGTTGGATTCTTGATTCCATCCATGAGCGCATTATGCCTCTGGCCGGTTATACACCGGTTACCAACCGTACTCTGGGCGAACTTGAACGCACTCTGCGCGAAGGTGTCTGAGTTCTGCTAAACCTTGACAGCCGACGGGAGTTTGCACAATGCGATGCCCCGCCGGCTGTTTTGTTTCCGGGTGGCAGGGTATGGGACGTATGGGACGCATGGGACGCATGAATAGGACAATGGGACTGGTAAGCTAAATAGACCCTGTCCAAAAAGGCT
>JAAZIZ010000169.1 GCA_012800565.1 Lentisphaerota bacterium | reverse complement strand
CGCGGGACAGTGATACTGCTGGGGGATTCATCCAGTAATCGCCACAGCCAGTTTTTGGCTGCCCGGCAGCTGTTGTTCGCAAGCGGACAGCTGCCCGGACCAAACGGCTGGAGCATTGAGACAATCCATAGCCTGGTGAACCGCAAACAGAATATCATCGCTTGCAGCGTAAGCCCGGCCACCCGCCAGGAGTTCCTGAAACATTGGTGGTCATCCTTGCAGAAAACAAGCGGTGGCTTTGTCCGTCAGAAAGATGACCAATTCCGAATCGATCCCAAGGATTCTGCCTTGGCGGAAGTGCTCAGCCCCAACCGCTTTCTGGGCTCTATTCTCAATCTGCCCTCCGGCCCCTGGCAGGATACCAGCCTCAGCCTCTCCCAGCGCTGCCAAAACCTGGCGGAGGTTGTCTCGGAAGCGTTCGACTGCGGCGGCCCAAGCGTCGGCCGCGACAATGGGCACTGCACCATGGTCATGCTGGTCAAACTCTACTACGCCTATGCTTATACCCGGCAACGTGAATATCTGGAAGCATTCCGGACTATTCTCCTGGGGCTGGCAAAATACTTCCTGAACATCCCAGGTGGTGCCAGCTATCTCAGCGATTACGACTTCTATCTGGGATATGCCACCAACGCTTTCGCCTTGGCCGAAGCTGACCCGATTTTCAGCGCTGATGACCGGCTGTTGCTGACCTCAGTGCTTTATGCTTCCATGCGGCAGATTCATCTCTACGCCTGTCAGCACTGGCCTATAAAACCTGGTCAACTGCGCTTTAATCACGAAACCTTCCCGGCCCTGAATCTGGGACTGGGAGCGACATATTTCTCATCCTGGCTGGATTTTCCGGAAATCGACACCTGGTGGGAATACGGCAAACTGGCATTCAGCGGCCCGGTGGCAGAATACTGGAGGCAGCGGGAAAATTCCAATTCCTATCAATGGATTGTGCCCAGCCAGAAACTGGCCTGGGATATGCTGACCACCGGCATCCCCAGCCCTTGTTTCCGGAATATCGCCCAGGCAGTATATACCATCACCGATAATTTCGGACAGGGAATTGCCTACGGCGATGCAGCACCTCTGCAAAGCTGGAGTGAGCAGGACATGATCTTTGCGCTTGTTCAATGCCAACCCGATGCATACGCGCTCTATCTGGCTCACCGATATCAGCAGGACAACACTTTCCGGCTGCCCATCCCAGGCTGGGGCATGCTGTTCCGCCCTGCCCTGCAGCAGGCAGATGAAATCCCCTGCAGACATTGGGAAACCACGGCACTGCTCCCGCATGTGCGGGAACGACTGCAGGTCTCCCCCAAACTATCCTGTCCCTACGATAAAATCGCCTTGCGCAGCGGCAATCGCCCGGAAGATCAGTACCTGCTCTTCGAACCTTATGGCGGAGATGGGCATGGGCACCGCGACGTCAATGCCATCCTCGCCTATAATCAGCAGGGCCGTATCTGGCTGGTCGATAACGGATATGGTTTTGCAGTCGATAATAAAATCACTGACATGGGCAAACGCTACAGCACCCGTGAAATCGGCCCCCGCTGTCATAACACCCTGCTCTTCTATCGCCCGGACGGCGAACTGCATTACACCCCCAATTTCGCCCATCTGGCCCCCCTGCAGAGAATCGGTGAATATGCGTTTCTGGAGACTTGCCTGGGCGGTATTGAGGGACTGGTCTGGTTCCGTACCATTCTGCTTAAAATCAATGCTTTTATACTCATTGTGGACCGGGTGGTGGCTCAAACAGCGACCAGTCTGACTCAGGTGGAATGCCTGTTTAATGGCCTGGGTGAAGATACATTGACCGATAATGTCTGGAAACTGGAACAGCAGGGTATCACTGCGACTCTGCAATTTGCCGGTGATGGTCAGGCTAGCACCGATCAATACTGCACTACCGGCTGGCAAAGCGCACTGCCCCGGCTCTATCCGTATGCCAATCCGCCGGTGAAACAGCTGCGGCGCTGCGCTGCAGCACCGGCCCAGGGCCAGGAGATTCGCTTCCTCTCCCTGTTCACCACCAGAACCGGATACACTCTCGCTGAGAATGGCTTGCGGGGTGATCTGGCTCCGCTGCACATCAAGGGGCAAAACGGCACCATGCAGGCGAAGGACAATACCCTCAACTGGACTTTCTCTTCCGAACTGCCGGACGGATTACAAGACCAGGATTTTCACCAACAGGATTCAGCAAAATGACTGCCAATATGACATCTGGACAAAGGATAATCTGTGACTATTTGATCATCGGTTCCGGGCTGGCTGGACTGACCGCCGCACTGGAAGCGGCCAAGTACGGCAAGGTGACGGTAATCAGCAAAGCCAAAGCCGAAGAATGCAATACCCGCTACGCCCAGGGAGGAATCGCCTGCGTGGTCGACCGCGAAGACAGCTTCGAGGCACATATCCAGGATACTATAGTGGCCGGAGCCGGACTCTGCCACGAAGATGTCGTCAGGATGATCATCAAAGCCGGGCCGGACCGTGTCCGGGATTTGCAGCGGCTGGGATTGCATTTCACCCTGCAAAAAGATGTCGAAAGCAATATCTCTGCGACTGAGGGCAACCAATTCCACCTCGGGCGGGAAGGCGGGCACTCCGCCCGCCGGG
>JAAZIZ010000168.1 GCA_012800565.1 Lentisphaerota bacterium | reverse complement strand
TTGCACGTTCGCCTCTGTGCAAAACCGCCTGGTTCGGGCATGACCCGAATTGGGGGCGGATTCTGGCTGCAGCAGGATACAGCGGGGTGGATTTTGATCCGGCGGCGGTGGATTTAGACTATCAGGGGCTGCCTATCGTCAGAAACGGGCAGGGGACGGATACGCCCGAGGAAAAGCAATCCGAGGCGTTGCAGAACCGCGAAATCCGCATTGATCTGCGGGTCGGCAACGGGTGCGGAAAATTCACCATCTGGACCTGCGATTTAAGCTACGAGTACGTTAAAATCAATGCCGATTACCATACCTGAGCGCACTGTTGCCGCAGCGCCCTGCGGCTGATATACACCTGCAAATCTTGATTATGGAATTACGCCTGGAACCAAAACCTGTACTTGCGGTCTGCCCCAATACGGCCTGGCAAAAAACGCTGCGTTTTGAGCAGTATCGGGCCGGCGAGGTCAACCGCGCCAGCCAGGTGCAGGAAAACGGCGGCGGCAAAGGGGTGAATCTGGCCCGGGTGCTGCAGTCGCTGGGCTTCCAGGTGGCAGTGGCAGGATTTGCCGGCGGACATACCGGCCAGTGCCTGCGGGCGGAGCTGAAGAGCTGGGGCTGCCAGGACCTGCTGGTCGAATGCCAGGCCCCGACCAGGTCCTGCTACACCGTTATCGATGTCGCAAACCAGCAGGCAACCGAGCTGATTGAACCCGCCGGACGCATCACCCAGGACGAAGCCCTGCGGCTGCAGAAACGCCTGCAGGAGGCCGGACCGGCCTTCTCGGTAGTCTGCCTATGCGGATCGCTCCCGCCGGGCTTGGACGGGGCATTCTACGCCGGCCTGGCCCGTTTTGCGCGGACGTTCGGTCTGCCGGTGCTGCTGGATTCCGCGACTGATTTGTCTGCCACCCTGTCCGTCGGCGTCTCAATCTTGAAAATCAATGCTGCGGAGCTGCAGACACTGAGCAAGGGACCTGATCTTTACCATTCTGCCTGTGCGCTTCAGGATCGTTATCAGATTCCCTGGCTGGGCATAACTGCCGGTCCGGAGCAGGCCTGGCTGTTCAGCAGCAGCACGGTTTACATGTACACCGTACCCCGGCTGCCGCACACGGTCAGTTGCATAGGTGCTGGTGATTGTGCCAGTGCCATCCTGGCCCGGCGCCTGGCCGAAGAGCCGGAGGGCACCCGCATGCCGGAATATTTTCTGGAGGCCCTGGCCTGTGCTTCCGCCTCCTGTCTGACCGATGTTCCGTCGTCGTTTGCGCCCGCAACAGCAGAAGAACTGCGCCGGCAGATCACCTGCCAGGAAATGAGCCGGACATGAATTTCAGCCATTCCATGATGCATGTAATGGGGCACCCGGAACTGCCCCTGGACCTGCAGGCCTACCCGGAAGATGCCCAGCTGCGCAACTGCTGGAATTTCTGTTTGCTGCTGGAACACCTGGGCATCCCCTGCAAATACTACGGCATCAGCGGCTCAAAAACACCGCCCGGCTGCGAATTCGTCGATTGCGGCCGCTCTACCGGCCGCTGGCGTTACCGCAACACCTGGCACCAGCGCTACAACCGCCGTCTGAGCCGGGCGCTGACCCGGCACTGCCTGACCAACGGACGTCCGGAATGGATTGCCTCGCTGTACGGTGCGGCGCAATCCGATATTGACGACACGCCTCTGCCGGTTCTGGAGCCGATGCTGGGCTATGACCATTGCTGGTGCCATTACCGGGTCTTCCCCTCGTATGCGCAGCAGCAGGTCATCTACACCCGGCAGGCAGAATTCACCTGGCAGTCACGCTTCTTCGATACTGTGATACCGCATTTTCTGCCGCCGGCAGAGTACCCCTTCAGCAGCACTCATGACGGGTATCTGCTGTATTTGGGACGGAATGCTCCGGACAAGGGCCTGGACCTGGCCCGCACCTGCGCTGATGACTGCGGCCTGCCTTTGCGTCTTGTCTTCAGCGGCTGCCAGGGGCAGGAAAAGGCCGCGCTGCTGGGGCGAGCCCTGGCTGTGCTGATGCCGACCTTGTATCTGGAACCTTTCGGCTATGTCGCCATAGAAGCGCAGATGTGCGGCACACCGGTAGTGTGCACCGACTGGGGCGCATTCCCGGAGACGGTGGCTGAAGGGCTGAGCGGTTTCCGCTGCCGGACTGCGGCGGAATTCCAGGCGGCGGTAGCACAATGCCCTAGGCTGGACCGCGCAGCGATCAGAAAGCGTGCCCTGAATCTTTACAGTCTGCCGGCGGTCGCGCAGTTATATGCCGAATACTTTACTTTCGTCTGGGAAGTCCACAACCACGGCGGCTATTATGCCCCTGCCGCATTACGCCGGGGAGGACTATCCCTCTAAACCACAACTCAGCAAACTCAGGAATTGAAAGCCATGGCCAGAGAACGCAAAAAGCAAACTGACGATTTCGACATCTTCGCAGCAGCAGCAACTGACAGCAAGCGGCGCAGGGTTGCCGCTCCGGCCGCCCCCTCCAGGGCCGGCGGCCCCAGTGGCCCGGCCATGAGCGGCGGTCCCAGCGGCCCAGCTATGCGTGGTGGCCCCAGCGGTCCGGCCATGAGCGGCGGTCCCAGCGGTCCGGCTATGCGTGGCAAGGGCGCAACTGCGCCGGCCAAGCGCCGTCGCCGTTCAGCTGATGACAAAGACCTGCAGGCCCTGTACGGCAATTAAGGGAGGGCGGGGATGGAAACGGAGAACTGCAAAGTCCTGGGCATTGATATCGGCGGCACCAAGATTGCCGTCTGCATCACTGACCGCGCCGGCAATGTCCTGGCCAGTGGGCGCATCGCCATGGGCCCGTACCAGACTGTGCTGCCGGAAATCGTCGCCCTCTCGGACAAGCTGCTCGCAGACCTGGGCTGCACCAGGAATGATCTGAGCGGCTGCGGCATCTGTGCCCCCGGACCACTTGATATGGCCGGAGGCCGGATTATGAAATCGCCTAATATGACTTGGGATGCGGTGCCCATCCGCGATGACCTGAGGCAGGCTCTGAACCTGCCGGTGGCGCTGGAAAACGACGCCAATGCCGGAGTGCTGGCAGAGTGGTTCTTCGGCTGCGCCCAAGGCAAGCAGGACGTCATCTATCTGACCATGAGCACCGGGGTAGGGGGGGGAATCGTCTCCGGCGGACGTCTAATCACCGGCAAGACCGGCATCGCCGGTGAACTCGGCCATGTCATTTTGGACCTGAACGGCCCGCAATGCGGCTGCGGACAGCTGGGCTGCCTGGAAGCCTACTGCGGCGGGCGCAATGTCGCTCTGCGTCTGCAGGAAGCCCTGCGGCAGCGCCCCGAACATGCCATCTACCGCCTGCCCGGGGTGGACGGCAAGCCTGAGAACCTGAATTTCCAGGCGGTGCGGGACGGCGCCAAAGCCGGCATCCCTCTGGCTATGCAGATGTGGGATGAAATCTGCCTGCGGCTGGCGCAGGGGCTGGGCATCTATATGAATACTTTCAACCCTGAGCAGATTGTGCTGGGGACGGCGGCCTACTACGCTGGAGATTTTCTGCTCCAGCCGGTTCTGCGCTATCTGCCCCGCTTTGCCTGGGCTGATTTCCGGGAATGCTGCGAAGTCCGGATTACCGGGCTGGGACTGAAAATCGGCGAATTGGCAGGCGCTTCGGTAGCTTTGAACGGACTGCGCGAAAGCGGCAAAGTCCAGTAGTCCGGAAACCGCTCCTTATAATACGGCGCTCCGGACGGAAATACCGTTCCGGGCGCCAGGAGTGCTCATTTCTGGACCGGTGCCAGGGTTTGCTCGAATTTCTGCACTGCATCGCAGACTGCCACTGAGAGCTTGTCCTGGTACATCGACTGCAGCAGCAGCTGCCGTTCCTCGGCATTGCTCAGGAAGCCCAGTTCCAGCAGTGCGGCCGGGCAGGAGACCTCCCGGATGACATAGAACTGTTTGCGTTTGATACCGCAATCCACAGCCTTGCTGGCAGCCAGCAGCTGATTCTGCAGCAAAGACGCCAGCAGGGCATTTTCGCGGTTGAAAGCATTCCCCGGAGCGGCTTTTTTGGCAAATACGTTGCCGCCGGAAGAAGGTGTGCCGGCCGGATTGGCGATATAAGTCTCAATACCCTTGGCGCTGCTGTTGTCCAAGGCATTGCAGTGAATGCTCAGGAAAAGGTCGGGCTGGTATTTTTTCATAGCCGCGACACGCTGCTGCAAAGTTAAAGTCTGATCGCTTGTCCGGGTCATAGTCACTTTATAGCCGCGCTTGCGCAAAATTGCCGCGATTCTGCGGGACAGCAGCAGATTGATATTTTTTTCCGCCACTTTGGCGGAAATGGCGCCGGTGTCTTTACCGCCATGCCCGGGGTCCAGCATGATATGCCGGACTTTACGTTTAGGAATCGTCGCCGGGCGCAGGATCGGATCAATAAAATCCTGGAAATCTGTCTGCGCCAGCAGCATATCTGAGCCTTTTTTGGCGATAGGGAAGGATAAATTGGCTTTCACTCCGTTCAGCTGGAAGAGTCTCGAATCCTGTTCCAGGACCAGCCGGCTGTAACGGGAAGAAAGCACAGTCTGTTTATCCGCAGTGTGGCAGTTCATACCATAAAAGCGGGCCACATCCTTCAGATACAGATAGCGGACTTTATTCAGATCGAGATAGCGGATACTCTGTTTCCTCGTCTGTGCGGCGACGGGGACAGGCCCGGCAGCAACTAATAAAATCAGCAGTGCTGCCAGGGCAAGCCAGGGACGTGGTGGTAGAAATCTGCTCATGCAATAATTATGGCTCTGCCTCGGTTGTTTTTTGCCATTGGCCAGGGCCGCAGTTGTCTCCGCCGGCACCGCCGGGACAAGGCCAGGGCCGCCCCTATGTAGAGGGTGTCCAAAAAGGGGTTCGGGCGCATTTTATCCGCAGATAACGCAGATAGGCGCAGATTGTCGAGATTAAGAATCACTATGATTTCACAGGGGGCGAGCTTGTCCGACCTGTCCGACCTGTCCGACCTGTCCGACCTGTCCGACCCGTCCGAC
>JAAZIZ010000167.1 GCA_012800565.1 Lentisphaerota bacterium | reverse complement strand
CGTCTATGGCTATATCAGCAAACCCGGCTTTACCCGCAGCACCCGGCACGAACAGCGCATCATTGTCAACGGGCGCGCCGCAACCGCAGACACCGTCTATTTCGGCATCCGCGATGCTTATGACACCCTGATTCCAAAAGGTCGATATCCCGCCGTCGTGCTGTACATCGACCTTGAATCCGACCGTGTTGACGTCAATATTCACCCCACAAAGCACGAAGTCCGCTTCCGCGATTCAATGAAAATTTCCGCGATTCTTGCTGCGGCCCTGCGCCAGGCTCTGCGCTCGATGCCTGGCGGTGCGGAAGCAGTTTCCACTCAGGCAATTGGGCAGCCATTCCCGGAACCGACGCAGACTCCTCCGGTTGACGTACAACATGTTGCTCCGGTTCCCTTTGTGCCGCCGCCGATGCAACCCGGCCTGCCGTTGCCGGTGCCGCCGCGAACAGCGCCAAGCGACAGCGTCCCCCCGGTACATCGAGGCGATCCACTGCAAAACACGCCACCTGCTCCTGAAGCCATTCCTGCTCCCGGGCAATCGAGCGGCGGGAATCTTTTACAGACTTTGCAGATTCACTGCCGTCTTGGGAAAAAGTATCTTCTGGCCGAAAGTTCCGCTGGACTAGTGGTTGTGGACCTGGCTGCCGCGCAGCAGCGCATTCTATTTGAACGCCTGCTGAAGAATCTGCAATCTACGAAAATTCCGCAGCAGCAGTTGTTGCTTCCCATCACCGTCAATCTGAGTCCAGACGAAAGCAAGCTTCTGCACGCCGGACTGGAACATTTTCAGGCACTTGGTTTTTCCCTCGAACATTTTGGCGGACACAGTTTTCTGATTACGGCTCTGCCGGCCAATCTGCCTGACCAGGATTTTGCCACGACACTGCGTGATATCATCGATGATCTGCGCAATAATAGTCTTACCAACCGCCAGAATGCCATGCATCTGGCGCAGGTCGCCAGTCGCCATGCCATCCGGATCAAAGACCAGCTCAGCGAAAATGACCTGCACTGCCTGATGCGGGACCTGACCCGCTGCGAAATGCCCTATGCCTGCCCGGCAGGACACCCAACCATGATACATCTAACATGGTCAGAACTGGAAAAAAGATTCAAACAATAAAATCTGCGGACAAAACAAATCGCTGTTTTTCGGAATGACAATGAAACGGGTACTATATTATTCGTTGTCGATTGTGTATTTGTCTTAACTGCTTCGAGGAAGAACATGCTTCTTTTCACTGATAAACTAAAATTTTTTCTGTTGCTGTCATGTTGTATCAGCCTGAGTCTGCACGCTTCATGGTGGTGGCCTTTTGGGAAGAAGAAGGCACCTGAAAAGCCGACTGTTAGCGATGTTGACAAGCGTCCTCCGATCAAGGTATCGGACCGTGCTCCCAGCAAGGAGGATACCGTTTCTGTCGAGCGTTTGCAGAAGCTGGCCAAGGATGGCAATTCCAATGCCCAGCTTGCCCTGGGAAAGATTTATTTTGAAGGTCTGGTCGGGCAGAAGCAGGATTATGACAAGGCCTTTGAGCTCTTCACGCAGTCCGCCGACCAAGGCAATCCGCAGGCCATGTTCAATATCGGTCTCTGTTATGAAGGGGGATTTGGTGTCAAGAAAAACCCCAAGGAGGCACTGCGCTGGTATTATCAGGCTGCCGATGCGGGCGTACCGGAAGCTCAAATCAATGCCGCTGTCGCTGCTGAACAGCGCGGCGACTATGAAAAGGCTCTGCATTACCTCAAAATACGGGCCAATGCAGGCGATACTGCCGCCATGAACAAAGTCGCATCCTTTTTGCTGAACGGCTTGGGTACCCCCGAAAACCCACAGGAGGCAGTTTCCTATCTGCTGGAAGCATCGCGGCGCGGCAATAGCCGTGCCCAAGTACGTCTGGCGGATTGTTATCAGCGCGGAGTCGGCGTTGAAAGAAATTACCTGGAGATGTTCAACTGGCTGACTCTGGCAGCTCAAGATGGAGACCCCGAAGCGCAGGCCAAGTTAGGCTATTGCTACCAGAAAGGTCTGGGCATCGCCGCAAATTCCGACCTCGCTTTCACCTGGTTCAAAACAGCGGCGGGGG
>JAAZIZ010000166.1 GCA_012800565.1 Lentisphaerota bacterium | reverse complement strand
CTCGCAGCCGGCAAACCTGCGTTCGTGATGATTGATGACGGCTATCAGCGCGGCTGCGCAAGCGCCCGCACCACCAGTTACCATGGCCTGGACAACTTCTTTCCCAACCCCAAGGATGGCTATGACCGCGCCCTCTTCCCACAAGGCATGCGGGCCATGGCCAGAGATATCCGCAAAGCCGGAGTGCGCCCGGCCATCTGGTCCACGCCCATTATCCGCACCGACACCGAACTGGGCCGACGTCATCCTGAATGGTGCCTGCGTCTGGCCGGAGAGCGGGAATTCAACCGCCCGACCTCCTGGCTGGACTATTCTCTCCCCGAAGTGCGGGAACATACCCGGAGATGCTGGCAGACCATTTTCCAGGATTGGGGCTATGACGGCTTGAAACTGGATTTCTGGACCGAGATGTTCGAGGTCCCCTACATCCGCTTTCAGAACCAGGACAAAACCGCCATCGAATTGAGGAATCTGTTCCTCAGTGATATCGCAGAGTTCGTGCCGGAACAAGGCTACCTGCTGACCTGCTGCAATACTAATGCCGGCAATCCTTTTGTCGGGCGCTGGTCGCACGGAGCCAGGACTTCCATTGATATCGGCAATGGGTCCTGGTCAGAAGTAATGCGCTCGGCTCAATGGCAAAGCGTGGCCGCGACTTTCTACCGCGGCGATGCCCACCTCTGCGATGCAGACTCTTTCGGCTGGGCCGAGAACATCTCCCGGCGTGAAAACGAAACCTGGGCCACCCTGGCGCTGATGGGAGGCAGCATCTGCGAAATCGGCGGCGACCTGACCAGACTCCCGCCGGAAGCGGAAAATCTCCTCCGGACCGGTACCGCTTTGTTTGCCCCCCGCCGCAAAGGCTGGAATTCCTTGTTCCAAGGGCTGGGCAATCTCCCTGCCGGACATTGGCGGATGGAATCGGAACAAGGCGATTTGGAAGCCTGGATCAACTGGCATAGCTTCCCCAAAGCCCTGAACCTGAAACGGCCAGTCCGCAATCTGTGGACCGGGGAAACGCTGTCCGGAACGTATCTGCTGCCTCCTCATGCCTCATTGCTGACCCGGCAAAACTGAGCCTGACCGCCTCTCTTGCCGTATTCCAGCCACCAAGCTGCAAAATATGCCGGAAGATGACCACAACTCCCTGCTCGCGCATCTGCAGGACTTGCGCACAGCTCTGCTGCGTTGCCTGCTGGCAGTCGCACTGCTGTTCCCGCTGGGATATCTGGCCGCACCGCACTGTATCAGCTTCCTGGTCGCCTGGAGTTTCCCGGATAACCTGCCCGCACTGCATTATTTTTCCCCCTTGGAGGTCTTTCTGGTGCAGCTGAAGATGGCCCTGATCCTGGCTCTGGCTGCCGCCTACCCCTGGAACCTCCGACAACTCTGGCAATTCCTGCTCCCCGCACTATATGAGCAGGAGCGCCGCTGTCTGCGCACCTGGTTGCTGCTCGCCTCGCTGCTATTCTTCGCCGGCATCGCCTTCTGCGTGTTCACCGTGCTGCCTCTGCTGATGAACTTCGCCGCCAGTTTCGCCAGCCCGCAAGTGCAACCACTGCTGGGACTGCAGAATTTCCTGCAGCTGGCCGGATGGCTGATGCTGGCTTTCGGAGTCATGTTCCAGACCCCGGTGCTGGTAGTCCTCCTGGTGCGTTTCGGACTCGTCACCGCAGAAACGCTGCGCCGGCAGCGACCCGTGGTTATGACCGTGATACTGATCCTGGCCGCAATCCTGACCCCGCCGGATGTCGTCAGCCAGCTGATGCTGGCCATCCCCAGCTGGCTGCTCTTCGAACTCGGACTGCTGCTGGCAAAACCACCAAAAAAACCGCCGCCGGAATGACCCGGTTCGGAAAACGGATTGTTTTTTTCCGTAAATACGGTATAATATCTACTTTACTTCGGAACATTTCCCAGCATCAGCAAGCAGACAAGGAGTTGCTCCATGGCCGAAAACAAAAAAGAATTCCAATTCATCACCGAAATTCCCAAAAACACCTACGGCGAAAAATTCGAGGACCTCTTCATTTATCCTCTATACGACGAAGGTAAGGTCGCCATCCAGCTGACCACGCCCGCCGACTGCGAGAAAATCTCCTGGCAGATTCTTGACCAGGATCGGATAATTGCCGCCAATTCGGCACCGGCACCAGCCCCCGGAAGTCTCTTCCAGGCCACGGAAACTGTCCCGGATTTCCGCCCCTGGAATGTCAATACTCCCTATCTGTACACCTGCAGAATCACCCTCACCCACCAGAATGACGAGCAGAGCTGCGCCATCCGTTTCGGCATGCGCAAGTACTCAATCTCACGGGACTCTTTCTTCCTGAACAATGAGAATCTCTACTTGCGCGGTGTCATCCGGGGCCGGGAGGCACACGACCACCCCGATCTGCTCAATCTGGGCTGGTACGAGTACTATGCCAAATATATGCGGCAAATGAAACGCTACGGTTTCAACTTCATCCGTTTCCATAGCTTCGTGCCACCGATGGAGTGCTTCCAGGCCGCAGATGAACTGGGCATCCTGATCCATATCGAACTGCGGAAATACTACGGCAAATACCAGAAGGAACGCTCCCGCATGGACAGCCAGGGGTCACTGCTGAACCGCGAGGAGTGGGCCGAGATGGTCCGCCGCCTGCGCAATTCCACTTCTCTGATGGTGTACTGCATGGGCAATGAAATCGACCACCCGGGCCGTAACCCTATCTGCCAGGAATTCTATGAAATGACCCATCGCATGGACCCCACCCGCTTCTTCCTGGATACCTGCAGCCGCGGCGAATTCGACCGCACCAGTGTCGATCTTGATGTCCAGCACATGAGCTACTTCTTCCCCTGGGGACATGCGTATGATATGTTCGACAACCCGCAGAACTGGCTGATTTCCGGCTCCGCTTCCGGTATCCCTATGATAGTCAAGGAAAAGGAAGACGATCCGGACTGGACCATTGCCCGCAAAGTACCCTCCCGCCGACCGGTCATTGCGCATGAAATCTGCCATTATTCCGGCTTACACGACCTGGAGACCCTGGGCCGCAAGTTCGATCAGCATTGCCCCCAGGACCGCCCCTGGTGGATTGACGAACTCAAAAAACTGGTGGCTCTGAAAGGATTTACCAACCAGTACGACATTATGATCAAGACCTCCCATCGTTTCCGGGAACTGGCCTGGAAGCTGAACCTGGAGGCCGCCCGGCGCAGCAAACTGCTCTGCGGTTTCCATTTCCTGCAGTTCTGCGACACCAACCGCTATGAGAACAGCAACGGTATCGTCGACTGCTTTGATGACTCAAAAGGCGTCTCAGAGCAGGAATTCCAAAAATTCAACGGCGACACGGTCCTGCTGGCCGATCTGCCCCGGCGGGTGTTCTTCCAAGGCGACACCGTGACTGCCCCTGCTGTGGTCTCGCACTTCTCCGCCGAACTCGCAGGTACCATGACCTTTGAATTCAAACTTGTGAACTCTGACGGCACCCCAGTCCGCCAGGGCACACTCAGCGATATCAACCTGAACGAAAAAGGCCGCCATGACCTCTGCGTGGTCACTTTCAAACTGCCTGTCACCAGCAAACCGGAAGCATATCGGCTTATTTTCTCACTGCTGGATGCCAACCACAAGGCTGTGGTGGAGAACGACTGGAACCTCTGGAGCTTCCCCAACCAGCCGCAGGCACTGCCTGAGTACCAGGTGGACATCCGCCTGGAGAATATCTTCCCGCTCATCCGCTACCCGCAACTGCGCCAGCAGGAAGGCGCAAAACTGCGTCTGCAGAACCGCTTCACGAAAGACTTGCTGGAGCATGTCGGCAACGGCGGCGATGCCTGGGTGATGTACCGCGTGCCGGTCACCCGGGACCGCAAAGTCAGGGCCCCCAAGGAAAAATACTATCTCCCGGCAGTCTGGGACCGTTTCAAAGCGATCATCTGGGACCGCGGTCACAATTCCGGTGCTTTCATCCGCGACAATGCCGCCCTGGACGGTTTCCCCAATGACGGTTTTGTAAACCTGCAGTTCGCTAATCTGATCAATGACTGCGACAAGGTCATCCTTGATGATTTCCCGGTCCAGGTCGAACCGATCATGGAAGGCGTGGACCGCGCCGTGCGGGACCGCTTCGATGTCTATAACTTCAAGCTCTCTGAACTGCAGCCGGCCTATACCATGCGAAAATTTGCCTACCTCTTCGAACTGCGGGTCGGCAAAGGACGCCTGTTCGTCAGCGCCTTCAATTTCACGGGCCTGAATCAGGCTGACCCCGAAACAGTCGGGATGTTCGAATCCATTATGCGCTACCTGAACAGCAGCAGTTTTGCTCCGAAAGCTGCAATAGAGACCGAGGCCCTGGCCGAATATCTGCTGCGCAAAGGCGAAGGCCCGATCATCAAGGAACGCCGCATGACCCAGTACTGGCAGCTGGACGAAGAGCCTCTGGAATCGCTCAAATACTGGAACGAGGCCCTGGCCTACATTGATGAGGAAGTCAAAGAAACCGATATCTGGATGAAAGCCCAGGCAAATAAACTCTCCCTGGAAGACAAAAGCAAAAAATAAATCCCAGGGGGACAGACAAGCCCCCCCAAAAAAACCGGGCCTCCGCGGCGATGCTTATCCGTCACGGAGGCCCGGTCTTGTTTCATGGTTAAATACTATTCTGGCCACAAGGCAGTAAACACATATTTTACCGGCCCGGTCTGAGTCAGCTGAAAATCCGCACTGATGCTGGTCTGCAGCTGTCCGCCCGGCATCCATACCGTCACCGGCGACTGGCACAGACCGAGCTTCACCGCCACCGCCGCACAGGCGCTGGCGCTGGACCCGGATGCCAAAGTATAACCAGCCCCTCGTTCCCAAATCTCAATGGCAATATTATGCCGGTCTTTGACTTGCAGAAACTGGACATTGGTCTTGTGGGGAAACAGCGCATGAGTCTCAAGCCGCGGACCAAATTCACGCGCCAGAGAAGAGCTGATCTGCTCATCCATAACCACACAATGGGGATTGCCAATGCCCGCAGCGCAAAACACAAATTTGCG
>JAAZIZ010000165.1 GCA_012800565.1 Lentisphaerota bacterium | reverse complement strand
TGCAGACCTCTGCCTTACCACTTGGCTACCACGCCTTTTTTAGTTGTTGGTTTAATATACGTCTAATTTTACCTTTTTCCAGTCAGAAAACAAAAAAACTGGCTTAAAACGCAATAATGGTGCCAGGACATATTGCCAAGCCTGCCGGTTTGCGGCAGCAAAATCAAGAGGCGCACTGGTTGAGCAGGCCACCTCCGTGCCGTACCCGCAGCATTTCAGGGCTGCAATGCAACTGGAAAAGAAAAAACTTTGCCGGTCCAAACTGGCAATCTGGAAAAATGTATTTATATTATCAGGATGTACTAAATTACTGCGTTTTTTGCTCTTTGTCCAAGCGTCCGGAGCGGGATATTTTCGGCTGGGTCTTGCTTTCAGTTGCTGTTCAGCTGTCTCCTTTCCCTGCCCTGCTTACCGCTGCCTGAGGTTATGCTCGTCTGATGTTTTTATCGGCTGTGGCCGCCAACCCCGGTATTGCGGTGATGGTCATTGCCTATAAAACGGAACAGCAGCGGAATTTAATTGCCAGGTCGTATAATTTTCAGTTACGGCAATTCCTGCCAGCCGGCATAATGATAATGCCCTGGAAAGCTGGCATAACTGTGCTGGCTGCAGAAATTCCTTTTGGATCGGAATATGAATGCAGCGTGGTCAACTCTTTGATAAGGAAAAAAACATGTCATTATTTGATTCCATCTTGTCATTCTTCGGCAAAAAAACGCCTGCATCAGCTGCTGGCACCGGCAACCGCACTGTCGCCAGCTCTGCCGAGCGGGTCAGGGCTTCCAAGCAGGTCTATGACAGTCGTCCGGTTCCGCTGCCGGAGTGGGCGCAGGGGCTGAATGCCACTGATCTGGTCGAGGAATTGCCCAAGCATGTAGTCTGCCGTTACACGCCGAATTTCGGGGCCAAAAAGATCATGTCTGCGATTCAAGGTCCGGACGGAAATCTGATGCCCGAATACGACGGTATTGCCGGTGACTGCGGTGCGGTCAAGAATTTCGGCAGCAAGATTGCCAAACGTGACGGGATGCTTATGCCCTACCGTTATGTTGACTTGAACATGGCTTTCAAGGCCTGCTGCGATAATCCCAAGAAATGCCCCTTTTACATGAGTGCAGCGGGCGAAGCCGAAGCGATGAATTCCCGGCTGAAGCGTATCTGAAGGCCCCCCTCAGAGTAAGGCACCAGAACGAAACAGGGCGGACTGGAAATCCAGTCCGCCCTGTTCTGTTTGTTAGCCGGTCGAAAGATTCAGTAATCAGACCTCGACTTCCCGGTTCATTTCACTGGATTTATAGATGGCGTCGAGCAGGCGCATGACGACCACCCCTTCTTCGCCAGTGGCTGCGACCGGGCCTTCGCCTCGGATTGCAGCCAGGAATTTTCCCAATTCGACAGCGAAGCGGTCGCGTTCATTGTTGTAGGTAAGGTGGATGTCGGCAATGCGATTGTCGACTTCGGTCAGGATATTGGTATCGCCCATGCCGACTTTCACGCCGCCTTTGTCGCCCAGCAGTTCGATATAGCATTCATCCTTGGCGTTGCAAGCCCAGGCGACCTCGAAGACTATCGTCGCCTTGTCGCCAAAACGGACTAGTCCGGTGGCATAATCATCGACATCGAAAGTCCCGTCGTACTGCGGCGGTCCAGCCCACATGTTAACATAGTTATATTTTTCCATGGGCGAACCGAATTTGGAGTACGTCTTGGCGCTGACCCGGGTGGGTTCCCAGAGTCCGCTGGTCCACATAGCCAAGTCCAGGAAGTGCACTGCGATATCGATCAGTCCGCCACCGCCGGAGAGTGCCTTGGTGGTGAACCAGCCGCCCAGGCCGGGAATGCCGCGGCGACGGATCAGTTTGACTCGGATATGGTAGATTTCGCCCAGGCGCCCGGCCTCGACTGCCTCTTTGACCACTTCTGCCTCCGGGGTCTGACGCCAGACCATACCCATCTGCAGCTGCTTCCCAGCCTGATCGCGGGCAGCGCAAATCTGCTGCCCTAGTTCCGCATTCAGGGTCATGGGTTTTTCCAGCATCACGTGTTTTCCGGCCTGGAAAGCGGCGATGGCCAGAGGCGCATGCGTATTGTTTGGGGTGCAAATGCTGACCGCCTCAATTTCTGGGTCCGCGAGCAGCTCCTGGTAGGTCGCATAAGTCTTGCTGACGTTATGTTTTTTGGCCTTCTCAGCCAGACGTTCCGGATTGATATCGCACAAGGCATGCAATTGCGCGTCCTCAAGTTTATTGTAAGCATCCGCATGCACTGACCCAATCGTACCGACACCGATAATACCGACTTTAATCTTCTTGCTCATCGCTGTTCCTTTTTACTTGAGACTATATACTGGAAACAACACCGTAATTAATGTAACCCACTTTTTTCGCTTTTCCCGAATTGCCAGAACATTTTAAGATGATATTTTATCTGCCATGGCCAATGACGAACAAATACTCAGTGTCAGCGATCTGAACCGCGAGGTCCGGCAGCTGTTTGCCGACCAGTTTAAGGAGCTCTGGCTGCGCGGTGAAATCAGCGGTGTAAGCATCAAAAGTGGCTCCGGCCATGTCTATTTCAGCCTCAAAGATGCCAAAGCCCAGATTCGAGCTGCGTATTTTCACGGCGGGGAGCGTTTCCAGTCGCTTGGCCTGAGTCAAGGCAGCAAAGTCGATGCTTTCGGACGGGTTGATTTGTTTGAGCGCGACGGCACCTACCAGTTCATTGTCAAAATGCTGCGGCCACTGGGACAGGGTGAGCTCTTTCAGCGCTTCGAGGAACTCAAGCAGCGCCTGGCTAAGGAAGGGCTGTTCGACTTGGACCGCAAAAAACCTCTGCCGCCCCTGCCCCGCTGCATTGCCGTCATCACCTCTCTGGAAGGTGCGGCGATTCGGGACTTCCGGCAGATTCTTGACCGTCGGCACCCCAACATCCACCTGCGCCTGGTCCATGCGCCAGTCCAGGGCAGCGGGGCCGGGGCCTGGATTGCCAAGGCGGTCGAATATCTGAGCTGGTCGAAAGCCTGTGATGTAATCGTCATCACCCGCGGCGGAGGCAGCATTGAGGACCTCTGGGAATTCAACGATGAAACCCTGGCCCGGGCCATCGCGGCCTCACAAATCCCCGTCATCAGCGCAGTTGGACACGAACGCGATTTCACCATCTGCGATTATGTCGCGGATTTCCGGGCCCCGACGCCCTCGGCAGCAGCCGAACTGGTAGTCAAGACCCAGGCGGAAATGCAGGAAAGCCTGGAGAATGCGGCCCAACGCCTGCGCTCCGCCCTGCGCCTGAAACTGCAGGGGCTGAAAATGCGCTGGCAGAAAGCAGATGCCTGCGTATTTTTTCAGCGCCCGGAGGCTCTGGTGCAAAGTCTGGCGCAACGCCTGGATAACGCTGCGCTGCGCCTGCCTCGCGGTCTGACCGTACTGGCTGAGCGTAGCCGCGAGCGCCAGCGCTTGCTGTCTCACCGCCTGCCGCAAGGACTGAACGGTTATCTGCAGCAGCGGCAGAACCGCCTGGCGCAGCTGAACGGCAAACTGGCTGCTTTGGACCCCCGCAGCGTGCTGGGACGCGGCTACAGCATACTGTTGCGTGCTGACGGACGGGTCCTGCGCGAGTCCGGAGAAGTTGCCTGCGGCAATCATGTACGGGCCATACTCTGGCGGGGTGAGCTGGACCTGGAAGTAAAAAACAAGGAAAAGGAAAATGGAAACTGCAGCACCTGACCAGGACGAGTTGACTTTCGACGAGGCATTGCAGCAGCTGGAGAGCATTGTCGTCCAGCTGGAAAGCGGTAAACTCTCTCTGGAAGAAAGCATCGCCGCTTTCGAGCGCGGCGTGAAGTTGAATAAATTCTGCGCCGGAAAACTGGCCGAAGCAGAGCGGAAAATTGAGCTTCTGGTCACCGATGCGAATGGCAAGGCCAGTTGGCAGCCGGAAGCTTGATGGCTGGCCCGGGATGTCCCCCAACCGGAGCAAGAACGTCCAATCCGCCAATGACGCTGATTGCAGCCAAAACGTCTCCGTTTTCAGCAAGAATCGGCCTGACTTCACCCATGCCTGGAAGAGGAATAGGAAGTGCACTCTGCTGGCGATGAAGTAAACCAAGCCGCAAGCGAAGCCCGGTCCTGTCTCACCAGCTCACGCTGCTGGTATTCTTTGTTCGTGCTTAGGAAGCAACTGGCCGGGAACATGGTATTTTTATGCATTTGCCGGCGCAAGTCTTGCCAAAAATTGACCCAAACGCTAAATTTTCCCCCGTGCCCTTGATTCTGACGGTGGGGAGCCCACCCCACCGATGGGGGGACCTCCACCCTAAATATTTAAGGACGCGCGCGCGAGGGGCCCCGCGAACAAAAATATATCTTCCGGGGGCTTTAGGCATTAAGGACGTGCGCGAGGGACGTCCGGGTCAGGAGGTGCTGTGCCTGGCGCCGGTTGCTAAAATAAGGGCGTGCACGCGAGGGGCTTCCCAAAAATCTTGAGTTTCAGCCTTCCAGCAACCTCTGTTGTTTTTGGGTGTTTGTTCATAAATTCCCAACTTCCCAAAAATCTTGAGTTTCAGCCTCCCGGCAATCATGGCTATAATTTATGCTCAAACACAGCTTGCTTATCCGCCAGTCTGTGGCCCAGCGGGACAATCTGCAGGATGCTATCACGCCAGCTCACGCTGCTGGTATTCTTTGGTCGTGCTTAGGAAACAACTGGCCGGGAACATGGTATTTTTATGCATTTGCCGGCGCAAGTCTTGCCAAAAATTGACCCAAACGCTAAATTTT
>JAAZIZ010000164.1 GCA_012800565.1 Lentisphaerota bacterium | reverse complement strand
GAGCCGGTCTGGGGCTGGAGCCGCTGCAGTGCTTCGTTTCCGGGAATATGATGAGCATGCAGGATTTCTGCTACGAATGGATTGACCACCGCGATGAAATTCTGGCCATCGCCGCCATCATCCGTGAGAAACGTCTACAGATTGCCCGACTGATTGCCGACTCTCCGGTCAGCCATGCAAACTACGGCGGCAATGTCGTACCGGAAATCATCGGCAAGGACACTTTCGACCAGTATTATCTGCCCTGCTACGATGAGGCTGCAGAGATTCTGCATCGCAAGGGCAAGCTCCTAGGCAGCCACTTCGATGCCAACTGCCGCCTGCTGGCCCCGAGCATCGCCGCCTCTGGTCTGGATTACATTGAGGCTTTCACCCCAGCTCCGGATACTGACCTCACTCTGGCAGAAGCCCGCGCAGCCTGGAAAAACAAAGTCCTGTGGCTGAATTTCCCCTCCAGCTGGCACCTCTATCCGGACCAGGAAGTCACCCGAAAGACCTGCCAGCTGCTTGCCAAACTCGAGGATTTCCATGGCCTGATCATGGGCATCACCGAGGACATCCCCCAGGAACGGCACCTGGACAGCTGCCGGGCCATTATGAGCGGCCTGGAGCAGTTCCCCTACCCCCCGGAATCAGCCGGCAGGACTGAGCCCGGCCATGCGCCGTAGCGATTATCCGCAACCAATAATCCCGTCTTCTCATGCGTATTTCTGTTGTTATATCGTCTGCTGCGATTAGCCACTGCTATAAGGATTGTCTGCCTTGATGCCTGCACCGCCGTCTCAAGCATCGCATCGCTGGAATCTGTCCGCACTGCTGCTGACAGCCGGTCTGATTTTTGCCGGCATCACCGGCAGCGCTGACGGTACCGGCAATCATCCCCAGAACCAGAAAGGATTATCCATGCCCGCCTCCCGGAACGCATCCCTGAAAGCCGCCACTGCAGTCAGTTACCTTGCTTTTGGTGCCAAGGGCGACGGTGTGACTGATGACTGCCGCGCCATTGCCGCAGCGCACGACTACGCCAATCAGCATGGATTGCCGGTGCAGGCCGACAGCGGCAAAACCTTTTATATCGGCGGAAACGGCCCCAGCATCATAATCAAGACCGACACTGATTTCGGCTCGGCCCGCTTCCTTATCGATGACCGGGCGGTACAGAACCGCAGTGCGAATGTCTTTCAGGTTGAATCCCAGCTCCAGCCGTTTCAGCCTGAGGGCATCAGCAGCCTCCATCGCAATCAGTCGGAACTGGGAATCACGCTGCCTTGCGATTGCCTGATCACGGTAAATAACGCCAATATCAAGCGTTACATCCGTTTTGGCCTGAATCAAAACACGGGTTCGGCTCAGACTGATATCTTCCTGGCCGACCGCCAAGGCCGCATCGATCCAGAAACGCCCATTGTCTGGGACTTTCCTGAAATCACCTCAATCACTGCTCTGCCCCTGGACAGCACGACGCTGACTCTGCGCGGCGGTCATTTTACCACTATCGCCAATGCCGAGGAATCAAAATACAACTATTACGCTCGCGGCATAGCTATCTGCCGTTCCAAAGTGCTGGTGGAGAATCTCCGGCATGAAGTCAGCGGCGAAGGCGAACACGGTGCACCATACAGCGGTTTCCTGTATCTGAACCGCTGTGCCGAAGTTGTGATTCGGGACACGGTGCTGACCGGTCGCCGGACTTATTGGACCACTGGCGCCATCGGCAAGCCGGTCAATATGGGCAGCTATGATATCAGTGCCAAACAGGCGGTGAAAGTGTCCTTGCTCAACTGCTCCCAGACCAACGACATCAATGACCGGCAGTACTGGGGAATTTTCGCTTCAAACTTTTGCAAGAAGCTGGTTTTTGACGGCTGTACGCTGTCTCGCTTTGATGCCCATCAGGGTGTGGCCAATGCCAGCATCCGCAATTCCACCTTGGGATATATGGGTATCAATGCCATCGGCTGCGGCACTTTGACGGTAGAGAACAGCACCATTCACGCCAGCCGGCTGATCAATCTGCGCGCCGACTACGGCAGCACCTGGCAGGGCGAATTCATCATCCGGAACTGCGTCTTTGCACCGCCCGAGTGGGTGCGGCATTGCGCCACCCTGATCGGCGGCTCCTACAGCGGCCAGCACGATTTCGGCTACCCCTGCAGCATGCCGGCCCGCATCACCATCGACGGACTGCAAATCCGAGACGGCGATGCCCCGGACAACTATGCCGGGCCGGCCATTTTCGCAGACTTCAATCCCGAGCACCGCAGTGCTGAGTATAAGGAAAAATACCCCCTGGCCATCACCCGTGAGGTCGGATTGCGCAATATCCGGTGTGACAGCGGCAAACCCTTGCGTCTCAGTGACAATCTCTATATGTTCCGGGAAGTCAAGGTTATACCGCCTCTTGCCGGCCAGCAGTAATAACTCCCCTCCTGGCCGGCAGACTGCACCTGGCTAATAGTTCAAGGTAGTATAGGCATTCCAGTTTACGCCGTTCCATTGCCAGCCATAGTAATAGCAAGGAAAAGAAGTCTCTGGCAGCCATTCGACATGGCCGTCAGCCCGCAGGAAATTCCCGCCCCCGTTATGCCGCGGCGAAGCCTCCATCCTTTTCCCGGAATCGCTGGCATTTACGTAATACCGGCAGCGGTAATCAGTTGCGCCGTAGCCGATGCCGTCCGCCATATACACCAGCTGGGCCGGCCGGCGGATACTGCTGAAGACCAGCTCCCCGTAAGTAAACTGATTGCCGTAAGTATTCAGGGACATCGACAGATAGGTTGAAGTATTACAGGGACAGTTGGAGCCGCCTCCGGGAGCATTTGTGACCCGATATGGATACAGATTGCTGGTTCCGACTGCCGGGCAGCACAGCTTGCTGATGATAAACCGGCTGCCATCCTTGTAAATGCCGCCGATGACCTCATTGTAGGTAGTGCTGGTCAATGAGTCCTGCCAGGCACCCAAATAACCCTCCAGCGGAGTCTGGTTCCGCATAAAATAATACCGGTGGCTGACCCCGGATTTGACTGCCGGACAACGGTCATCCCAGTCGCCCAGGTACATGGCCAGAACCTTGCCCATGGTGGAAAAATTATTGCCGCAAGTGATTTGCTGAGCCTTGCCCCTGGCCTTGCTCAAAGCCGGCAGCAACATTGAGGCTAGCACTGCAATAATTGCAATGACAACCAGCAGCTCAATCAGAGTAAAGTCGCGTTTAGGTCGCATTTCCATAGTTACACCTCCTTACAGATTAACGCGTGATTTGGAAGCGGGTAACTGCCTGTCGGCGTTTACTATAACGACCAGTTTCCGATTATGCAAACAAACAGCCGAAAATATATTTTATTTTTTCTGAAACTGAAAACTGGAATTATGGCGGCAACAGCTTGGCAATATCCGGGAAAGGCTGCAGGCTGCGTTTCAGGATGCCGTGCATCTGGGCGATGGCGATGCCGTAATTGGTCATCGGCACGCCTTGGTCCCGGGCACATTGCATACGGTATTTGACCTCGCGTTCATTCAGCATGCAGCCTCCGCAATGGATGATCAGGTCAAAACCAGTCAGTTCGTCCGGGAAATCCGTACCGCTGCTGAAAGTATATTCGAACTTCCGGCCGGTATATTGCTCCAGCCAATGCGGCAGCTTCACCGTACCGATATCGGCACATTGGCGATGATGCGTGCAGCCTTCGGAAATCAGCACCCGGGCGCCATTTGGCAAGGACGATATCGCGCCGGCGCCTTGAACCGTGATGGGCAGATCGCCCTTGTAGCGGGCGAACAGGATGGAAAACGAGGTCATCAGCACCTCCTGGGGGGTGTCAGCTGCGACCCGGGCGAAAGCCTGGCTGTCGGTAATCACCATCCTGGGCGGAGAAGACAGCATCGCCAAGGCGGTCTTCAGTTCCGTATCCTGGACCACCAGCGCTGCAGCGTGGATATCCAGCAGAGCCCGGATCACCTGCTGCTGAGGCAGAATCAGCCGCCCTTTTGGGGCGCTCGAATCAACCGGCACGACCAGAATCAGCAGGTCGCCAGCCTGGACCATATCCGGCAGCAGACGGGGACCGGTATGCCCGCTTTTGCTCTGGCGGGCCAGCAGTTCCTTCAGTTCCTGGATGTTGGTGCCGTTCCGGCAGCTGACCGCCAGCACAGCCGGCCCCGCCGGCAGCTGGGCGTTACCCCCGCAATCCGATCTATTCAGCACTGTTACCAGCGGTATGCCTTTGGCCAGAATCCTCTCCCGGATATTCTCATCCTCAGCGGTCACTCCCTGGGTGCTGTCGATCACCAGCACTGCCAGGTCAGTCTTGTTCAGTACCTGATGGGCTTTGCGGACCCGCTGCTGCCCCAGCTCGCCCTCATCATCCAGGCCGGGGGTATCGATCAGCACCACCGGCCCCAGAGGCAGCAGTTCCATAGCCTTGTAAACAGGGTCCGTAGTGGTGCCTTTCTGCGGCGATACAATCGCCAGGTCCTGGCCGGTCAGTGCATTGATCAGGCTGGATTTGCCGGCATTGCGCCGGCCGAAGATGCCGATATGCAGTCGTTCAGACGAGGGGGTGTCGTTCATGCTCATAAAATGCTTTTCCCTTCCAGGGTTACTGCGGCTGGAACCGAACCGGAAAAGAATCAGAACCGGAAATCGCGGCTGCCCTTTTCGATTTCCTGCAGGTTCTTCTCGGCGATAGCCCGCACCCGCTCCGAACTTACGTTCTGTATTTCCCGGCGGATCAATTCCTCACCTATGACGCGGGTCTCCGGCGAGGCATAATCCATCAAGTACTCCTTGAGAGTCATCAGGGAATTGGGATGGCAGCAGTTCTGGATTTGTCCGCTCTTGCACAAGCTCATAAAACGGTCGCCAGTGCGGCCCTCCCGGTAGCAGGCGGTACAGAAACTGGGGATATAGCCGAGCTGCATCAGCCACCGCACCACCTCGTCAAGGCTGCGGCGGTCACTCAGATCGAACTGCTCGGAATTCTCGCCTTCAGGCTCCGCTTCCGCGTAGCCGCCCACGCTGGTGCGGGACGCGCCACTGACCTGGGAAATGCCCAGCTTCAGCACCCGCTCACGTACCTGCTGGCTCTCGCGCGTGGAGATGATCATCCCGGTATAAGGTACCGCCACCCGGATGCAGGCCACCACTTTGGCGAACAGGTCATCGCTGACGCCGTTGTCAAATGCATTCACATCAATGTCATCGGCCGGCTTGATGCGAGGCACGCTGATAGTATGCGGTCCGACCCCGAAAACGGCCTCAAGATGCTCGGCGTGCATCAGCAGAGCGGCAAAATCGTAGCGGTAGAATTCCAGTCCGAAGAGCACCCCCAGACCGACATCGTCGATACCGCCCTGCATAGCGCGGTCCATGGCCTCGGTATGGTAGGCATAGTCGTGCTTGGGGCCGGTAGGATGCAGCTTCTCATAACTCTCCTTGTGGTAGGTCTCCTGAAACAGGATGTAGGTACCGATGCCGGCGTCCTTGAGTCTGCGGTAATTCTCAACCGTAGTGGCGGCGATATTGACATTGACCCGGCGGATGGCGCCATTTTTATGCTTGATGCTGTAAATGGTCTTGATGCTCTCCAGGATGTACTCCAGCGGATTCATCCTGGGGTCCTCACCGGACTCAATAGCCAGACGCTTATGCCCCATATCCTGCAGAGCGATCACCTCGCGACGGATGTCTTCCTGGGTGAGTTTTTTGCGGGTGATATGCCGGTTGGAGATATGGTACGGGCAGTAGACACAGCCATTGACGCAGTAGTTCGAGAGATACAGCGGCGCAAAAATGACAATGCGGTTACCGTAGAAATCCTTTTTGATCTGCTCAGCCAGGCGATAGACCTCCTGGTTCCTGGCTTCATCTTCGCAGGCCAGCAGCACTGAGGCCTCGCGGTGGGTAAGCCCCTGACGCAGCCTGGCCTTTTCCAGAATACGGTCCAACAAAGCGGCGTTATTCTTGTTGGCATCGGCATAGGCCAGGCTGTCAAGCACTTCCTGATGATCAATGAATTCCTCGGCCCGGGGTGATTTTACATCGTACATGTCTTTATCCTAATGTTTGGGGTGGAGAACAGCTGGGTCAACGGGGATAAAATCTCCGCGGCCACTGGCGATATGGCAATTAATTTCCTGCAGCCGGCGCTGTAGGTCGGCCAATCCTGTGGCTGACTCGGCACCGACGCTGAGCTTGTGATCATAAATCTGGTATTTCTGCCGGGCATCCTCGGGCGAGAGGTTGGGCATAACTACATTAGCACCGGCACAGATGCCCAATTCCCGGCCATGTGGATGCAGGCTTCCCAGAGCGGTAGTAGCTGGTAACAGTCCATTGGGCAGCATCAGACGCAACAGCGAGAGCAGAAACAGGGTCAACTCCACGCTGCCGGCCGGTTCGCCGGCAAAAGGCGTGTCGTGCTGGGGCATAAACGGGCCAATGCCGATCATCTCCGGCCGAAAAGTACTCAGGAAAAGCAAATCCTCGGCCAGATGCTCCAGAGTCTGCCCCGGCGAGCCGACCATAAACCCGGCCCCGACTTGATAACCGAGGGTGCGCAAATCGCGCAGGCATTGCTGGCGGCCCTGCCAGCTCATTTCCGCCGGGTGCAGATGCCGGTAGTGCTGGGGATTGGCCGTCTCATGCCGCAGCAGATAACGGTCTGCTCCGGCCTGGCGCAGAGCCTGATAGCTGGCAAAACTGCGTTCTCCCACGGACAGAGTGACTGCGCTGTCAGGGTAATCGCGCTTGATGGCCTGAATCAGCGGCACCAGCCGCTGGTCCGTCCAGTAAGAGTCATCTCCGCTTTGCAGCACGAAAGTGCGGAAACCCAATTCATGGCCATTCCGGCAGCAAGCGAGAATCTGCTCCGGCGTGAGACGGTAGCGCTGCGCTGCGGTGTTGCTGCGCCGCAACCCGCAGTAATAGCAGTCGTTATGGCAGTAGCTGCTGAACTCAATCAGCCCGCGCAGAAAAATACCCTGCCCGAAGAACTTCTCCCGCAGGATTTTGGCACGTGCTGCGGCCTCCTGCTGCAGCGCCGTGGTACGGCCTTGCAGCAGGCTCAGGAACTCCTGCCGTTCCAGCCGGCCCTGCTGTGCCAATTTATCCAGCAATTGTTTAGTCATGCGCCTACTGCGTCTTCTTGGGGGCATAGATAGTCTTGGCGCTCACTCCGGGCAGCATCCCCAGCTTGCCCGACAAGCCGCTGATGATATCTTCCTGAGCATCGACCGCGACGCTGATAATGAAGATTCCCTTCTGGCGATACGGTATGCCCATGCGGCCGATGATATGCTCGCCATATTGATGCAGAATGGCGTTCAGCTTTTCCACCACATCAGGATTTTCAATCACGATGCCAATCAAGGCTACTCTGCTGGCCATCATACACCTCCAGGCAATAGCACCAAAAAAAAGCCCTGCAAGCGAGAGCGCCTGCAGGACTTCAGAAAAGGTATCCGCCGGATCAGCCGAAGCCAATCACGGTATCGCCATTCCGCATGCCCTTCGCCCTCAGAAAAAATCTTCGGTCTCAGTACGGAGTTTTAATGACAAAAGACATTCACCGCGAGAACAGAAAAGAACTCAGCCAGCTGATGCTGATTTTTGTCAATGCAGATAATGTAATCTGAAAACCACAACAAACAAGCAGGGGCGAAAAATTTTTCGCCTCTGCTTTCAGTTGCAAGTTCAGCAATGAAAGTTATCTTATGGTCTATCCCATTTGAGGGTATAGAATCTCTGCCGCCGTTACCATTTTATTGTCAACGAGGAAGAAAGATAATGCAGGTACCATTATTAGATTTGAAGCCGCAATATGCTGTCCTGAAGGATGAGATACTCACTGCCATAGCTGAACTCTGTGACTCGCAGCAGTTCATTCTGGGACCTGCGGTAGAATCATTTGAACAGAATGTCGCGCGTTATTGTTCTGCCCCTTTCGCCTGCGGAGTGTCCTCCGGCTCGGATGCATTGCTGCTGGCGTTGATGGCGGAAAATATCGGTCCGGGCGACGAAGTAATCACCAGCGCGTACACCTTTTTCGCTACCGCCGGAGCCATCTGCCGATGCGGTGCCAAACCGGTCTTCGTGGATATTGACCCTGTCTCATACACCATCGACACTGCGCTGATTGAGGCCAAAATCACCCCCCGCTGCAAGGCTATTATCCCGGTACATCTGTACGGTCAGACTGCAGACATGCAGGCGGTTATGGCTCTGGCAGACAAATACGGCCTCTGTGTGATTGAAGATGCCTGCCAGGCCATCGGAGCAGAATGCCGCGGGCAACGCACCGGGGCCATCGGCCATTACGGCTGCCTGTCTTTCTTCCCCAGCAAGAACCTGGGCGGTTTTGGCGATGCCGGGATGGTGCTCTGCCGTGACCCAGAGCGGGACAAACTCCTGAAGATTCTGCGCAATCACGGCATGGCTCCGCAATACCACCACAAGCTCATCGGCGGCAATTTCCGCATCGACGCTCTGCAGGCCTTAGTCTTGGACATCAAACTCAAGTACCTTGACAGCTGGACCGAAAGCCGGCAGAAGAATTATGCCGACTACTGTGCGCTGTTGAGCGACTGTCCGGAGATTATCTGCCCGGAGATTGCGGCATGGTCCACCCGTCATGTTATGAACCAGTTTGTGATTCGCCTCACTGGCGGTCGCCGGAACCAGGTCTGGGAGGGTCTGAAAGCCGCCGGCATCGGCTGTGCCGTATATTACCCGGTGCCGCTGCATCTGCAGGAATGCTTCCAGTCTCTCGGCTACCGTGAAGGAGACTGTCCGGCCAGCGAGGCGGCAGCCAATGAGACCCTGGCCCTGCCGATCTATCCCGAATTGTCACATATCCAGAAGAAATATGTCGCTGATACGCTGCTGAGCCTGGTCAAGGGGTAAAAGCTTGAGCCATAAGAATCATCATTCGCAACGGCCGCAGCAGAGCCTGTTTGCCATCTACAGCCGCCTGCTCAGGACTTTCGCCAGACCATACTGGTTCAAAATCTGCCTGGGAATTCTGGCCGGCGCCATCATTGGCGGAGCCATGGGAGCCGGATTGCGGGTCATGGACATGAGCATGAACGCATTCGAGAGCGGCATCACCTCAGGTGCGGCGGAACAGCCCAGTACCATTGGCGAACTGCCGAAGCTGAGCCGTCTCCGGCAGCCCGACGCCATCCAGCCGGCAGACGAATCCGTACCTGAGCCCAGCCCTGCAGTAAACCAGAATCAACGTGAGACTGCGAAGATAGAGCAGAAACGCGCCCGGCTTCTGCACCGGATCAACAACTTGTTCGAGCGCTTCGGCCTGGATGTGCGCATTGAGGCTGAGGAGTCTCTGACCTTGCCTGTTGTGATGCTGATCATCAGCATCTTGTTTCTGTTTTTTGTCATCCAATCCCTGGGAGAATTGCTGAACCGCTACTGTCTGCGCTGGGTAGGCAGCCGCATCGTCACTGATATGCGGCAATGCCTGTTCGACAAACTGCAGCAGCAGTCATTGTCTTACTTTTCCCGGCATGACTGCGGCCAGCTGATCAGCCGCTGCTTCAATGACACCAATGCTGTCGAACGGGTAATCTCATCATCCATCCCCGAGCTGTTCACCGCACCAATCTTCATTTGCGTGTCCGGGCAGTTCATCATCGCCAAGACCCGGGAAGCACAACTGCAGACTCCCGCACTGCTGGTACTTCTGTTCCTGCCTTTCTGCATCATCCCGGTGTACCTGCTCTCAACCTACCTGAAACGTTATGAGAAACGGGTCCTGGAACGGATTTCCACCGTGACCTCGCGCATGCTGGAGAGCTTCAGCGGCATCCAGGTGGTCAAAGCCTTTAATCAGGAAAAATACGAACAGCAGCGTTTCAAGGCCGTCAATGAGAAGTACTTCAAATCTGTGCGCAAGGCGATTCTGGCAGATGTCTTCATCCATCCCAGCATGCAGCTCTCGGCCATCGCTCTGGCCTCAATCTTCGTGCTGATCTGCTACCGCTATCAGATTTCTTTCGGAACCCTGGCAGTGATCGGCTTTGCGGCCCAGCAGGCCTATAAGCCCATCAAAGACTTAGCCAAAATCAACGCCAGTCTGCAGAGAAGCGCGGCCGCGGCCGAACGTATTTTTGAGCTGCTGGACAGCGACCAAACCCTGCCCCAACCGTCTGATCCGGTACGGATCAATACCTTTCAGCATGAAATAGTCTTCGATCAAGTCTCTTTCTCATACTCCGCCGATACACCGATAGTCATCGATGAAGTGAATCTGCGCATCGGCAAAGGACAGCTGGTTGCCATAGTAGGTCAGACCGGTTCCGGTAAATCGACTCTGGCCAACCTCCTGGCCCGCTTCTATGACCCCACCCAGGGAAGTATCTATCTGGACGGACATGACTTGCGCAGCCTGGCCATCACCGACTTGCGCAACCTGATCGGCATTGTCTCGCAGGACACTTTCCTGTTCAATGACTCCATCGCCGACAATATCCGCTACGGCAAGCGCGATGCGTCCATGCAGGAAATCCAGGCTGCGGCTGAGCAGGCCAACGCCAGCGAGTTCATCACTGCCGCCCCGGAAGGCTACGAGCGCAAGGTCGGCGAGCGCGGAAACCAGCTCAGCGGCGGACAGAAACAGCGCCTGGCCATAGCCAGGACCATCCTGAAAAATCCGCCCATCCTGATTTTGGACGAGGCGACCAGCTCCCTGGACACTGTGACCGAGCATCTGGTACAGGAGGCTTTGAACAACGTGATGCATGACCGGACGGTCCTGGCCATAGCCCACCGTCTGAGCACCATCATCAAGGCCGATGTGATTCTGGTAATGGACCAGGGGCGCATTTTGGAACGAGGCAGCCACCAAGAATTGTACGCGCTCAACGGCGCTTATCGTAAACTCTATGACATGCAGTTCTCAGGACAATCACCCTCCTGAGAGTCACTCTCCACCTCCCGCGAGACTCCGCCCATGAATATCCTGGTACTAATCAAACAGGTTCCGGAAAGTCAGGCCACCCGCATGGATGAAAGCACTGGCACCCTGGTCCGGGAAGCCGCCAATTCCGTCATCAATCCGCTGGATTTGCACGCCTTGGAGTGTGCACTGATTCTGCGGGAGCAGTCTGCCGCCACAGTCAACATCGATTGCCTGAGCATGGGTCCGCTGGCAGCAGTCAGTGTCCTGAAGGAAGCCATCGCACTGGGAGCCGACCAGGGCTACCTGCTCTCTGACCGGAAATTCGCTGGTTCAGATACCTGGTGCACTGCCAAGACCCTGGCTGCAGCAATAGCCAAAATCGGTTCTTATGATCTGATTTTATGCGGCGAACGCGCCACTGACGGGGAAACCGGCCAAACCGGCCCTGCCCTGGCCGCCATGCTTGATCTGCCAGTGCTGACTTACGCCAGTGCCATCAAGCGCAGTGCCGACGCCTGGCAGGTCCGCAGGATGCTTGAAGACGGCTATGAAACGGTCGAGACCACGGGGCCGGCGGTTGTCTGCATCCTGAAAGAGGCCTCGGTGCCCCGCCTGCCGACCCTGGCAGGGAAACGGCGAGCGCGAGCGGCCGAATGCCGGATAATCAATGCCGAGGAATTGGGCATCGACCCCGCTGACACCGGCCTGAATGCCTCCCCGACGCGGGTGGTCAGCATTTTCCGGCCCAATCATCTGAAACAAAGCGAGCGCCTCTCTGCGCTTGATCCAGCCGGAGCAGAACAGGCAGTGGATAAAATTATCGCCATTTTCCGGCAGAAAGGGGTACTATGAACAGCGCACACCACGGAATCTGGATTCTGGCCGAGCAATCCCAGGGCCGGATCGACTCAGTCAGCTATGAGCTTCTGGCCCGGGGCCGCGTCCTGGCTGACAAACGCAAACATCCCCTGACCGCAGTAATCCTGGGCGCCAACCTGCCGGACAGCGAGCTGCAGCAGCTCATCGCCCGCGGCGCCGACCGGGTTCTGCACGCCAGTGCTGCCGAATTGGCGATTTTCAGCCCGGAGCCATATTCAGCCTGTCTCTGTGCACTGATCAAGGAGGAGAAACCGGAAATAATGCTGGCCGCAGCAACCAGCAGCGGCCGCACCGTAATGCCCTACATCGCCGGAAAATTACGCCTCGGCCTGACTGCTGACTGCACTGATTTGGACATTGAGGCGGACAGCGGCCTACTGCTGCAAACCCGTCCGGCCGCCGGCGGTAACATCATGGCCACCATCAAGACCCCGACTGAACGGCCTCAGATGGCCACCGTACGGCCGCATTCCAGTCGGCCTGCCGAACCCAAGCCTGGGCGCCAAGGCGAAATCCGCCGCTGGGAACCGCCGGCCGCCCTGCTGGGCAGCCGTGTCCGGCGGGTGTCTTTCGAGAAAGCCCCTGACGAGCGCGGCATCCAGGATGCAGAAGTCGTGATAGCAATCGGCCGCGGCATCAAGAAGGCCGAGAATATGTCTCTGCCCCGGAAGCTGGCCGAGCTTCTGGACGCTGCTGTTGGGGCCAGCCGGGAAGCCGTGGACCGGGGCTGGGTGCCCTACCCGAGCCAGGTTGGGCTCTCCGGCAAGACCGTTTCACCGAAGGTCTATCTCGCGGCCGGCATCTCAGGCGCGGTGCAGCATCTGGCCGGAATGCAGACCTCGGATACCATTATCGCCATCAATACCGATCCGGAGGCTCCGATCTTCCAATATTCAGAACTGGCCATCTGCGGCGACCTCTTCACCATCCTGCCCTTGCTGGCGGAAAAGATTGAAGCCAGCCGGAAGCAGTCCTGAGCCTGCATGATCATACGTTTCCACTCCTTCCAGTTGCAGTAAGAACATGAACAACACCCCCTTTGCCAAGGTCACTCCCCGCATAGCAGCGGAATTAGCCTCCATAGTCGGTGAGCGCAACCTGATCTATGACGATCTTGAACGCCTGCAGGCCTACAGCCATGACGAAGCCGCGCACTGTCCGCCGACATTGCCGGAAGCAGTGCTCAAACCGGGCTCAGCGGCCGAGATTGCCGCCATTATGCGCCTGGCCAACCGCGAACACATCGCAGTCACTCCCCGTGGTGCCGGCTCCGGTCTCTCCGGCGGCGCGGTGCCGATCCACCGGGGTATAGTCCTGGATTGCGCCCGAATGAGCAAAATTCTGGAAATCGACCGTGAGAATCTGACCGTGACCGTCGAGCCCGGGGTGATCACTTCGGAAATCAACGATGCGCTGCGGCCTTTCAATCTGTTCTATGCCGGCTATCCGATGAGTCTGGAGACTTGCATGGTCGGCGGTAATGTGGCTGAGAATGCCGGCGGCGGCAAAGCGGTCAAGTACGGTGTCACCGGCAGATATGTCCTGGGCCTGGAAGTCGTCACTCCGACCGGTGAAATTGTCGAACTGGGGGGCAAGCTGGTCAAGGATGTCTCCGGGCTGAATCTCCTGCAGCTGATGGTCGGTTCCGAAGGCATACTGGCGGTATTCACCAAAATTATTCTGAAACTGCTGCCGTTGCCCAAGGCCAATGTTGACCTGCTCTGCCTGTTCGACAGCGTTGAGGAAGCCATCGCGGTGGTCCCCAGGATCATCACCGTCGGGGGCATCATTCCCACCGCCATCGAATTCATCGACAAGCTGGCGTTCAGCACCGCCTGTGAATATCTGAACGAGAGCCTGCCCTGCGGCAGCAGTGAAGCGATGCTGCTGATTACGGTCGACGGCGCCGATCAGGAGCAGGTGGAAAAACAATACGATGTCATCGGCGAACAATGCCTGGCTGCAGGCGCCACCGCAGTATACGTCGCAGATACCAAAGCGAATTCCGAGCGCATCTGGCGCATTCGCCGTTCCATAGCCGAGGCCTTCAAGGTCTTCTCACCCAATCAGAGCCTGGAGGACATCGTGGTGCCGATTGCGGCCATCCCGGCGATGTCAAAGGCCATCAGCGAAATCTCGCAAAAATATGGTGTGCTGATTCCCTGCTATGGTCACGCCGGGGACGGCAACCTGCATGCCACCCCGGTGATGCCGCCGGAATGGGAGCTGTCCCAGTGGGAACGCATACTGCCGGCAATCCTGCATGATCTCTATCAGGCCTGCAAGGACTTGGGCGGGAGGATTTCCG
>JAAZIZ010000163.1 GCA_012800565.1 Lentisphaerota bacterium | reverse complement strand
GCGGCTGCGCCAGTTCTCGAACTGGCTCTTCTCCTGGCTGCTCAGGCGCAACTCGCCAGCTGCAGCCAGCAACGCTTCAATCTGAGCATCACTGCAGTCATAATCCTGGGCGCGTATCTCTTCGAGATCAGATAAATATTTTTTGACCACCTGGGTATGCTCATCCTGCTCACTGAGCGCGGCACTGAGCTTCTGGCGGATCGCCTGCACCCGCATATCACGGGAAAAGCCCGGGTGATGATTATGCAACGCTTCGAGTTTCGACTCCAGGGAGACAAAATCAGCCGCCTGAAAATCTCGCTCCAGATCGGCCAGAATGGCCTGCTGGCGCCCGCGCTGCCAGACCCAGAAACCACCCGCCAGGCCTGCCAGCAACAGCAGGAGCAGTGTCACGGAAACGATCTGCATGACTCTACGGCCCTGCAGCAGCCGGCGCTGATGCAAGGCAGCGAAGAGCTCCTCCACCTGCTGTCGCAACAGTTCCGGCACTGGACGCTGCCATTCCAGCAGGCGTTCCCAGGCGTGACGTAATTCGATTTCAGGGCAATTGCCCTGAATCAGCATATCCTGCATAGCGGTGAGCTGCTGCTGGTATGCCTGCTGCTGTTGCTGTTCGGCCTGAAATTTTTCCAGCCAGGTCCGAGCTTTCTGCAACTGTGTTCCCCAGCCTTCCGGGCGCAGGAAGAACGCCTCCTGTTGCTCCATGGCATCAGCGCGTTCCAGGAGCGCCTGCACGTTTTCGCCCCGGTTCTGGGCCACGGCCTCATCCAGGCGCTGCACCAGGTTCCCTGCCTCAGCCTGGAACGTCTCCGCCTGCTCGGTCAGCAATGCTCTACGCAAGCGCTGCAGGAGTTCCGGCGGCGCGGGGACTACCCGGTAAGGATGATTCAACTCTTCCGACACTTCGCGTAAAGCCGGCAAGTCCATTTTATGCAGTGCCGTCTCAGCCCGTTGCAGCCACTCAGGCAATTCCTCTTCTTCGAAAGTTTGCAGGTTGGTGGCCCAGCTGCTGTTTTCCGGGTCCAGGGCGCGGATTTTCCGCAACACTCTGATTGCTGGACGATGCAGACCCTGATAGATCAGGCTGCGTAACTCCTTCAACAGGGGTGCCAGCTCCTGTTCCTTGGTGCAGGCCTGCCTCAAAGGCTCAATGACTTCCGTATGCAGCAGAGGAGCATGCGGCAATTCCAAGTCTATACAGACATTGCGCCATTTTTTGGCCAGTTCGAACTGCACCAACTGGACCAGCTCCAGCAAATCTGGAGCAGTGCGAGCTTCGTATACGGCTTCGGTCAGCAACCCCTTGGCCAAGTACTCTGCACAGCGCTGCAGGCGGCTGTTCACTTGAGTGCACAGCTCAGCATACTGGACAGCGTAATCCTCCAGGAGGGGATTGTTGGCCAGCTGGTTATTTTCCAACACCCGTATGATCTGCTGAATCAGATTTTGCTCTGGCGTCATAGCATCAGTTTTCCGGTTTGCGGGGCTTGAGATTCAACATATTGATACTGCGTTGCGGCAGAAGAACGAATTTTTTCCGGGCTGCGGCCGGCTCAGACGGCGGCGGTGCAGGCGGCGCAGTCTTAGCCGAACGCCCTTCCCGGGCCAGCTGCACCAATGGTGAATCAACCAATGGCGGCAGTTTACCGGTCAAGTCCAGAATTTTGGCCTGCTGGTTGCGCCTGCCCTCACGCAACACTTCCGCCTCTGGCAGGCAGCAGCGCCAGTTACAGGTCATGCCGGCAGGCAAGGAGGTGAAGTAGGTATTAAAAGTAATCGCCCAGCGCTGGGCTGGTTCCAGCAACGCCATAGCCTCCCCCAGCAGATCAAGTATCGGCATACCGGGATTGAAGACCAGGTAGACGACTGCCTGGAGGTTGTTCTGACAGCTGGCCGCCAGCCAGGCGGCATAGCCGGCATCACCGGTCACCTGCGCCCAGGTGGCAGCCGGAGCACAGGGCGATTCGCCAGCGGGGACCTTCTTGGGCAGGTCAATGAAGCGTGATTCACCTTCCCACTCCTGGAGAAAAAAATCCTCTTGCCGGCAGAGCCAGACTGGTCCCCCGGCAGGGTATTCCCGGGCCGAGAGCAGGATATGATGGGCCAGCTTATTGCTGCGCCCGGTATGATCCGCCTGGATAGGGCAAACCCGCGAGAGCACACTGGCCGCGCGGCCCAGTAGTCTGCTGCGGTAATGGCTATATGCTACCGGGTTGTCGGCATCCTGCTCTTCATGGACACCATACAAACTCTTGTAGGAGCTCATCGCCTCCAGAATCTGGACCACTGCGGGAGCGATCCCCCGGGTATGAGCCACCGTGCAGAAGCCGCGGGTTCCGGGCCGCAGTCCGCGCTCAGCCGAAGTATAGACCAATTCGTAAGCCATAACTCAGGTAATAATTTCCTGCTTTGCAGCCTGAGCGCTGCTCCGGCTGGTGCAGGGCAGTACCGGAGCCGGGCCTCATCCTGCCGTCCACGCTTCAGGGTTCGGGGGGAATGGTGAACCACTGATCGGTATTGGGCACCTGAATTTGCCAGCCGGCGTAAGACAGCGGCACCTGCAGGGGCTTTTTTCTTCCTGGAACAGTAACGAAATAGATATCACCCGAAAGCTGGATTTCAAACTTGCTTTCCGGCTTTTTGAGCCGGCTGTCATCGGGAACACAGGGGATAAACCCTCTCTGATAAAAGAAGTACAGCATCGGAATAGTGCCCCAGAATGGCCGGACCTTGCAGGGCTGGATGCCGATCATGCCAGTCTCATCGTTCAATTCCGGACTGTGTCCCAGAGCACTATTGGGCAGATACAAGACCTCGCCGGCAAACGACTCGGCAGTGGAAACGAGTTCCGGACAAATACTCTCCAGCAGTTCCCGCAATTGATAGGAAACATTCTTGATCAGGTTCACATCCAGAACGCAAGTGTTGTACTGATTCTCCCATTGCCAAGGCTCATCAGGCAGCTCAACTTTCAGCAGATGTTTCCAGATATCGCACTTAGAGACTATGACAATGAGCGTCTTGCCAGTCTTGCGCCCGGAACGCAGACCAGAGTATTTCTTGATGCGGTTGATCATCTCAGTCAGGATAATCTCCTGCCGCTGCACCCGGGCCTTGGCCGATAATTGCGGGTCGTCGCTGTCTGGCAGCAGACGGCGAAAACGTACATCCTTGGTCGGATCAAAGAGGAAAAAAATGGTATCAGAATGCAGCAGATGCTGGGTGGTGGGATTGTCAACCGAGTCCATCCCGGGCTCAAAATGCTCGCCGGCATTGTCGTAGAGCACCAGGGTGCGGGACATCTTGTCGCGCACCTCCTTATAATTCGGGTGATGCTCCGCCGGAGTCACCGTGAACATAAAGGGCTTGGGCAGGTTGATGAGCATATTGTCCAGCAAGACCTGGTTGTACAGCTCACCCTGCAGTTCGGTCTTGCGCAATGCGACCAGCGAATCCTGATCGCTGTTCAGGAAGATCGTCTCCTCAAAATCATTGAGCATCTGGTTGTTGACTGCATCAGTATCAGTAAAGGAGATGGCAAAGTTCCGGGACAAAGTGTTGCGCAACTCCCAGGACAGACTGGTCAGAAAATACGACTTCCCGCTGGATGTCGCCCCAACGATGGACAGGAATAGCGGGGGCATTTCACTGGCCGCCTGGGGAATGCGCAGATGACAACGCGGACAGGCCATGTCAGGACAGCTGGTGCCGGTGGCATCCAAGGCATTGCCCTCCAAAGTGAAACGCGAGGGCAGGAATCGCTGCTGAGCATCGCTGCCCAGAACCGGATCGCCTATCAGACTCTGATGCCTGGCAATGAACAGGAATTCGTCGATGTCAAAACGGTGCCAGCAATGCGGGCAGACAATGCCGCGCCGCCCGCTGCCGGCGACACGGGAGATGGTAGCCGCAGGCGAGTCCCCCGCAATCCAGGACCCTTTCCCGACGCCGGGCTTGGCGGCCAGCTTCAGCACATCTGTCCGGGACAGTGAGGGTTTAGACAGTCTGGAACTATGCGAAGTAGGGTACTTTTTAACCGGTTGCACACCATCCTGACTGGGAGTATCGACGGGAATACTGGCGAAATCTTCGACGTTCAAGGCCAGATCGACCCGGACATTTCCCAGGTTCAGACGCAGCAGCCGGTTGACCAGCAGCTGACTGACCCGGCGGGTATCCAGGTAAATGCCGTTGGTGCTCCATTGGTCTTCAATCTGAATCTGATCTCCACCATGCAGCTCCAGAACAGCATGCAAACTGGAAATCGACCTGTCGGGGATCACTATCTCATTGCCTTGCACCCGTCCTATGCGGCAGGGAAAACTGCTGACATGATGCAACACAGGAGCTTGATTCGGACAGGTTACCCGAACAAAACACGATGGTCCTACACCCATTGTATGCTACCTTAAAAATTAACTCTGCACGGCATCCGGAAAATCCTGAAAAAAACGCGATCCGAATCAGGCATTCACTCAATTTGACACAGAAATGCAATTTTACAAGATTTTCCACCGCCGAATGTGAACGAAAATTGACATTTTCTCGAAATTGGGTGCTTTCGGGGACAATATCAAAGCGGGTAAGTTTACACTTCCGGTTTCTTTGGGCTGTTTTTCTCCTTTTCTGTCAGTCGCGTATTTATTCCAGAATTATGCGTTCATAGCAGTGTGCGTCCACGGTACCATGCAGATGCTTCCATTGCCATGGTTGCGGTTCTCCGGTGTAGTTAGCCAGGAACAGTGCTTTGCTGCCATCTGGTGCCCGCCAGCAGCTGTGCAACACTGCGGGCATGGGCAGAGTTCCGGTGCGCTCAGTACCTTGTTTGGTGAAGATCATCCGGGCCAGGAATTTCACCGGCCAGGTTTTGCATTGGAAACCATCGGGCGAGAGCATTTCACCGTCAAACAGATACTTAAGGTTCTGATGATAGAACCGGGCCGTATCAAGGATGAACTGGTAGATTTCCGCGAATTCCGGATTATTACAAAGTTCCAGAGTGATGTTGCAGACCATCGGCTGCGCACCCCAAATCAAGGTGCGGGACAACTCAAAAAAGAACTGATCCGGAAAAAGCTTGTGCCAAGGCTTTTCTTCCTGCCAGCGGTCTTCCGGGGGCCAGAGCGGGTCCCAGGGGGTAATGCCGTCGGGATGGGCATAATTGCCGAACAGGGCGATTTTGCCGTGGTATACAGACGAGAACATGGGCAGGTACTCGAAGCCTTCCAAGTGTCCCATGTGCTCGCCTGAGGTACTGCCACAGATAATGAAGCCTTCGATCAGGTCCATATAACCTTCGCTGCTGGTCTCGGTCGTAAGCGGGAAATTGGGATTCTCCTGCTTCAAGCGTTTGATCAGCTTCCGGAATCCCTGATAGATGACATTCCCGCCGCCTTTGGGATGTTTATGGTCCGGATGGTAACAAGGCTGGAAAGTCGCGCAACCGATCATATCCAAATACTGCCCGGAAAGACCGCTGCGACGCAGTTTCCCCACCAGAGCCGAAATCTTATCCTGGAATTTTGGTGCCTCACCGCACATGTACCCCAGCCGGTGTCCGTTATAGCGGTTAAAGGCCACCGACATCGGCGTGCCGTCACGCAGGACGCGGATTTCTTCCGCTCCGCCCTCGGACCAGCTTTTCCCATCCAGGTCCCAGCAGACACCGTTGATATAAGTCTGCACGAAGATATTCTGCCGGGTCAGGCGCTGGATGGCGGCGCGGAAAGCCTCCTCGCCTTCTCTCGGAGGCCAGAATTCCGGATAGTCAGTATCATAAGGATTGCTGTGCCACCAGTACCAGTCCAAAGCCACCGGCACATCTCCCAGGTCCTGCTGCAGTTTTTCCACTGGCGGCATGACATCTTTGATCAGGCCGCGATTCCAGACCCAAAGACCGATTTTACGCAAAGGATTGACCTGTTCCGATTTCGCGGCCCAAGCTTGTTTGCTTCCCCACTGTTTATATATCTGGCAGGCATCAAACCAGCCTCCTCGGAATTTTCCCCAGCTGCTCTGGTAGGGTAGCTGGTATTCGCGGCTGGGCTGGTTATTGATCACCGGCAACAGATGTACGCCGCGATAAATTAGTTTGGAGTCTTCCAGGGCCCATTGCGCCATCTTGACCATCCGCTGCGTATCCCGATGGTCAACATACAGGAACCTGCCATCCTGCAGCATCATGCCGGAGAACTGCATCCCGCCGCCGTACAGTATCTCTTGCGGGGAAGATTCTGCGAACAGCGATTTTATGGTGCGCAGGTATCCCATATCCCGGCTGGCGACGATTATTTTGCTGACTGCGCTTTGCGGCTCGGCCAACACCGGGAACTGTATGCTCTCAATCAAATCACTGCCCGTGTATCCGGTATACTCCAGGGTGCCGCTGCACAACCCGTCCGGATTCTCCCGCCAGCGTACTGTAACTGTGAAATCCTCGCCGCCGCGCGGGTGCCCCCGCCAGACCGCGGTATGCTCTTCGCCATTATGGCTGCAGCTGCAAGTCTGCATTTCTGCAGGATAGATATATGTTAATTCCCGGCGCAGGTCGCCGAGTGCCAACCGCCAGTCAGGAATGACTTGAGAATTCATGCGCATTTTCCCCTTCATTTGAGTTTTCGACCGAGAGCAGGCATCTGCTGCAAAAACGGCATTTCTGCCCTCGCGTTACCAATCCTGCCCCAGCAGGCGTTCCACGTTGTCACAGAGAATATTCTTGATGTCAGTGTCGCTGATTTTAGCGGACAGCACCCCGCCCAGACCTTGGAATTCATCGAACCAGGGCATGTCGGTGCCGTAAATGATCCGGGTTGAACCAACCAGCTCGACCATGCGTTCGATGTACCCCAGCTCGCCCGGAATGGCAGTCAGCTCCAAGTAGCAGTTATCCGGTGTCTCTTTGATGATCTTCTCAGTATATTCCCAGTCACCGAACAGACTGTGCCCGATAAAGAACGTGATACCGGGATATTTCTGGGCCAAAGTCAGCATTGAGGGACCGTCATTGTAGCCGCCCCGCCCGCCCCAGGTATGGAACAACACCGGCAGGCGCCGCTCGTTAGCGAACTGCAAGGCATATTCATAACGCTGGTCGGTGACATTAATCAGATGATATCCGGCCAGGATTTTCAACCCGACAGCGTAAGGGCGCCACTGCTCGAACTGCGCCAGGTCTTCCTTGATAATCTCGGGATAGTGCGGATTGATGCCGACATACATCCGCAAGGTATCGGGAAAACTGCGGCAAATCTCCCAGACCTGCTGATTGCGGAATGCAGCGCTGAACAGAACATGGTGATGGGAAAATACCAGCCTGCGGATGCCGGCCCGCAGCAAATGCGCGACCATCTCGGCAGCTTCAGCGCGTTTGAAATAGATGGCGTTATGGCTGCCCATGTGACCATGCATGTCATAGATCGGAAAACCGGCATTGCCGTGCTGCCAGAATTTCTCAGCCAGAGAACCTTGCTTTGTCCAAATGCTCATAGTTGCGCCCTCTCCAATAATGCTGACAGATTCCCGCCCGCGATTTGTGCGACTGACTCCTGCGGCAGACCGGAGTGCCTGAGCTGCAGCATCCCGTTGCCGTGATTGTAGCGCGGAAAGCCGCTGCCGTACACGATGCGCCCGGCGCCATATTTTTCGGCCAGGTCCCGAATGCCTTCCGGCACCCAGTACCCTGCCGTCTCAAAGTAGAAGCCAGGATAATTCTCTAGCAGTGGCCGGATATTGCGGTCGCTGCCCCATTTCCCTACCGCCTCCTGATAGATGGTAGTCAGATTCGGGAATGCTGCCATAAAGTCATAGAGCTCAGCCCAGCGCCCGGCGAAAGCATTCAGCAGTACTGGCACCTTGCGTTCAGCCGCTGCATCGAGTATTTTCCCCAGGGTCAGGCGGCAGGGGACGTAGCGATGGGCAAAAGGTGAAAGGGTGATGGCGGCAATCCGGTTCTCCTTGAAGCTGGCAAAGAATTGCTCCGGCGGCGGAATCTCATCGCATTGCGAGGGCAGAATGCACCATGCCCCCAGCAGACGGCCACTGTGGTCAGCGCGCAGCATTTTGGCCAGGTCGGCATTAGTCTGCACCGCCCCGGCCGGATCGAGATTCAGATGCCGGACCAAGGCCTTGCCAACGCCATAATAATCCATTTCCTGCAGCAGCGCGGCTGCATCAGGGGCATAGTTGCCACCGTTCATGGGTAGTCCCAAACAACAGTTGGCATCATAAAAAAACAACTCCTGCATAGTCATTTTCTCCAACGGCTCAGGTGCTGACTGCTTGCCAGCGCTGAAAACCAGCCATGGCATTTGCAGAACTGAAACTAAGAAGATAAAGCCTGAAACAGAAAAAACAACCCCGGGGCGAGAATTTCCTGCGCCCCGGGAAACAATTGCGTGTTCGTCACTGGAGCATAAAAGTCTTCTCGCTGCTGGCTCCGGTAGCGACATTGATGGCCCGGATGCGCCAGGGCGTACCGGGGGCTGCGGCGGCAGGCTTGTCTCCCGGCAAGG
>JAAZIZ010000162.1 GCA_012800565.1 Lentisphaerota bacterium | reverse complement strand
GTCCGACCTGTCCGACTTGTCCGACTTGTCCGACAGCACTATGCAGCCTTTTTGGCCAGGGGCCACTTATCATGGTATCCAGGCTGCGCCGGAGGCGCGGCACAGAGGTTAACCGTTTTTTCAGACCTCGCTGTACCAGCCCAGGAAAGTGAAATTTTCCAGTTCGGACTCCAGCTCATCCATCAGCCGCAGCACTGCCTGGGAGCGCTCCGCAGCAGCGATATCGAAATAGAAGCGGAACTCGAAATCGCTGCCCGGCATGGGGCGGCTCTCAAGTTTAAGCAGATTCAGGCCCAATGCAGCGAATTTGGCGATAACCGAATACAGCGCTCCGGGCCGATGTGGCAGGGAGAGCAGCAGGCTGATGCGCGAAGCCCCCGGGAAGACCATCAGGTCTTTGGCGATGCAGATGAAACGGGTATAGTTGTTGGGGCTGTTCTGCACGTCATCGCTAAGCACCGTCAGATTGTAAAGCTTCGCACAGTTCTTGCTGGCAATCGCGGCAACATCCGTACGATTCGCTTCCACCACCATTTTCGCGGCAACTGCAGTATTCTCCACCGAGGTAATTTTGATGGACGGATGGGCAGTAAGGAATCTCTCACACTGGCCCAGCGCCTGCTCGTGCGAGATGATTTCTTTGATATTCTCCAGCTTGGTTCCCGGCAGCGTCAGGAGCGCGTGGGCGATATGCAGTTTCAAGCTCCGCACCACGTGAAATTTATGCTGCTGCATCAAATCATATACTGCCCCGACAGTGCCGTAATTGCTGTTTTCCACCGGCAGGATGCCATATTTGCACAATCCTTTCTCCACCGCCTGGGCGACACCGGAGAAACTCCGTACCCAGGTAATCTCCGGCAATCCGAAGAAACGCTCGGCCGCGATTTCGGAATATGCGCCGTCAGTACCTTGCACTGCCACGCTGGCCATATTCGGGAATTCTGCCGGTGTATCCGAGCAGGCTTTCTGAATCTGAGTAGAGATTCCGCCATTGGGATGCTTTAATTCGTGCTGGTACGCCCGGCTGACATCAAAAAGCGTTGCGTAGAGCCGTTGAGTGTAGCCCGCCAGTTCCGGCCCCGCAGCCTTGGCCATCCGCACCAGTATATCCCGTTCACGGGCCGGGTCCCCTACCGGAAGATGGTGTTGTTGTTTATACTGCGCCACCTCGTGGGCAACCCGCATCCGCTCGACGAAGAGCTTCAGCAGCGAATCATCTATGGCGTCAATCTTGGCCCGGCATTCTTTAAGGTCCATCTGCTTCACCTTCCTGCTTGATTGTTATTCTCGAAATGAAAATTATTCTGCTTCAATGCTGCCTGCAGTCAACCTGCCGGCCGGAGGGAGAATTTCCCTCCCAGACGGCGGAAATCATCCAGCAATCCGGGATATGATTTCTGCGCTGCCTGGGCGCCGCTCAGAACTACTTCGCCTTTGGCCAGAACGCTGGCCAGAGTGGCGGCCATCACCAGACGGTGGTCATTGGCCGCATCGCAGCATCCGCCCGCCAGGGTACCGTGGCCAGTCACCTCCAGGGCATCCGGGAACTCCTGCACCTCGCCGCCCAGGGCCCGCAGCAGCGCCGCCACTGTCGCCAGGCGGTCGCTCTCCTTTAGGCGCAACCGGGCGGCGTTGGTAAATCGAGTCACTCCAGATGCCCCGGCTGCGACTACCGCCAGCACCGGCAGCAGGTCGGGCGTATCCCGCACATCAATTGTGATGCCGGTGAGTTCAGCAGGAGAAACGCGTACAGTATCGCCCCTGCACTCGATCCTGGCACCGAAACGCCGCAGGATATCGACTACCGCCCGGTCGCCCTGGCTGGAGCATAAATCCAGCCCGGTCACCGCCACCGGCAACGCCAATGCGCCTGTCGCCAGCCAGAGAGCGGCGTTGGACCAATCGCCCCCGACCACCAAAGTTCCGGGAGAACGATACTGCTGCCGGCCGGGAATCCTCCAGCCATCAGAGATTTTTTCCACCTGAACCGCGAATTTCTCCAGCGTCTGCAGAGTCATTTCCACATATCCTGCCGACTCCAGGGGCGCGGTCAGCCGGATTTGGCTCTCATGCTCAAGCAGAGGCAAGGCAAAGAGCAGCCCGGAAATATACTGCGAACTGACATTCCCCGGCATTGCGTAATCTCCGGCTGTCAATCCTCCGGAAATGCACAATGGCAATCGTTCCGGGGTGACTTCAACTCCGTGCTGACGCAGAGCTGTGAGCAGCTCCTGCAGGGGCCGTTCCGGCAGCCGTCCCCGTCCGCAGACAGTAATTTTCTGTTCTCTGCCGGCCCGGGCGGCAATCACCGGCAGGATAAAACGCAGCGTTGAGCCGCTCTCGCCACAGTCGGCGCACGCCAGGTCAGGGATGCTTGCAAGCGGCCGTACGCACAATCCGTCTGACGCATGCTCAAAGGTCGCACCCAGGGCAGAAAGCACCTGCAGGGTCGCGGAAATATCGGCCGACATTTCGCCATCAAGTCCCTGGACCAGCGTAGGGCGATCGGCCAAGGCGGCGGCAATCAGAGCCCGGTGTGCTTCCGCCTTGGCCGGGATAGCTGCGATAGTCCCGCCCGGCCGCCCCGGCATTATGGTCAGAGTGTCAGCACTCATAGCTCCTGTACTCCTTTTACACCCCAGAAAGCCGGCAGTTCCTCCACCGCTAGCTCCAACAGCTCACACTGGCCGATTTCCTTGGGCACCGCCAGAGTGATTTTGCTGCCTGTGCGTTTTTTATCGTATCCCATCGCCGGCAGCAATTCCTCTATCTGATATGGCGAGAGCAACGGCAGATTACAGCGGGCCAGCGCCTCAATGATGGCATCCCGGCAGGCTTCAGAAGTAATACCGTGCCTCCAGCCGGCATCGGCCACCAGCACCATCCCCATGGCCACCGCCCGGCCGTGCCTGATACGGTAGTTGCTGACCTTCTCAATGGCATGGCCAGCGGTATGACCGAGATTCAGCAGCTTGCGCTCGCCTCGCTCAAATTCATCCGCGACGACAATTTCAGCTTTGATGGATATACTGCGGGCAATCGCCTCCTCGCTCAGGGCTGACTGCGGTTCAGAAAGCAATTTGGCAAACAGTTCCGGATCGCGGGTGATGCCGGCTTTAAGCATTTCAGCAACACCATCCAGATGCTGCTCTTCTGGAAGCGTCTTCAGGGTATTGATATCGGCCAGCACTTTCCGAGGCTGATGGAAAGCACCAATAAGGTTTTTTCCATAGGGCAGATCAACTCCGGTTTTCCCTCCGACTGCGCTGTCGACCATCGCCAGCAGCGTGGTCGGCAGCTGGATGACCGGCACGCCACGCAGCCAGACAGCCGAGGTAAAGCCAGCAAGATCGCCGGTGACACCGCCGCCCAAGGCCAGGACAACCCCGCTGCGAGTGAGTTTGAATTGGGCATAGGCATCCAGCAGTTTCCCTGCGGTAGTCAGGGTCTTGCAAGACTCACCGGCCGTAAAAACCACCTCTCCCACGCGCATCCCTGCGGCGGTGAGAGCCGCCCTGACCCGGGGCAGATACAGATTGGCCACATTGGAGTCGCTCACGATGATGCACTCGCTGCCGCAATCATCAGCGTAATGGGTGACATCCTCCAGGATATCCTGGCCGATAATGACTTTGTAATTCGGATTGGTTGCTACATTGATACATTGCATAGTGATTTCTTCCTGTTTTACCCGGCAGTGGTGTATTTGTCCACTTCGGCTTTTCTGGTGCGCCCTTCGTCAAGCAGGCGCAGCAATTCCGTGCACTGGTTGGCGGCAAGCGCCTGGCGATACTCACTAAGACGAGCTATCAGCCCATCAAGTTCCTGCAACAGCGGACCGCGGTTGCGCAAGAACAATTCCGCCCACATTTCCGGCTGCAGGGTCGCCACCCGGGTCATATCCTGGAAGCTGCCGGCAGAAATCCCGGAATGTAAAAACGCAGTATCGCTTTTGATGTAAGCGCTGGAGAGCAGATGTGCCAGTTGTGAGGTGTAGGCAATCACCCGATCATGCTCTTCCGGCGTAGCGATGGTGATGCGGCTGAAGCCCAGAGAAAGAAAAAATGCCTTGCTCTGCTCCAGGGCCTCAAGATTGATGCCGATTTCCGGAGTCAGCACCATGGAGGCGTGCAGGAACAGATTCGCTTTTGAGGCTTCGAAGCCGAAACGCTCCAGCCCGGCCATCGGATGACCACCGATGAAGATGAAGCCATGCTGCTGCGCCAGTTCAAATCCCAGGCGGCAGATATCCTGCTTGATGCCGCAGCAATCCACCACAATGGTTCCCGCACGCAAACTCTGACAGTTTTTCTGCAGCCATTCGAGAGTGGTCTCTGGAAACAGCGCGAGCAGGACGAGATCGCATTTTTTCAGCCTTTCTGGTGTCATCACATCATCGATTGCCTGTTCTGTCCTGGCCTTCAGCAGGACATTTTTCACCACATCGCGGCCCCACACCCGATGCTCAGTGCGGCTCTTGATCGCCTTGGCAAACGAACCGCCGATCAATCCCAAACCAACAATGCCGACATTCATTTCAGCCCCTCTTTTCTGCTGTCTCACAGATAGCTGTCCGCACGCGGTTGATCTTCCTGACCAGACCAGCAAAGACCTCCGGCAGCAGCGACTGCGGTCCGTCACTTAAGGCACGCGGCGGGTCGTTGTGCACCTCAATAATCAACCCGTCGCAGCCGGCCGCAGTAGCAGCCAGAGCCATGGAGGGGACTAATTTGGCAACCCCGGTGGCATGACTGGGATCGATCAGCACCGGCAGATGGGACAACCCCTTCAGCACTGGCACCGCCGAGATATCCAGGGTATTCCTGGTTGCGGTCTCAAAGGTCCTGATGCCACGCTCGCAAAGGATTACCTGGGTGTTGCCGCCGGACATAATATATTCCGCACTCATCAGCAATTCCTGGATCGTGCTGGCCAAACCGCGCTTCAGCAGCACCGGTTTGTGCAAAGTACTCAGCTTCTTCAGCAGTTCGAAGTTCTGCATATTGCGTGCCCCGACCTGAATCACATCGATCTCTTCAAAGGCTTCAAGCTGCGAGATGTCCATAATCTCGGTCACCACTGGCAGGCCGGTCAGGCGCTTCGCCTCCAGCAGCAGCTTGATGCCATCCTGACGCAGGCCCTGGAACGCATACGGCGAGGTGCGAGGTTTGAAAGCCCCGCCCCGCAGCAAAGTCGCACCGGCAGCCTTGACCGCCTGCGCCACTTCCATAATCTGAGCTTCGCTCTCAACCGAACAAGGACCGGCGATAATCTGGAAATGACCGCCGCCAATCTTCACCCCGTTGATGTCAACCACCGTATCCAAAGGATGGAATTTCCGGTTCGCATTCTTGTACGGCTCCTGGATACGCTTGACATCTTCGACAATTTCCAGCGCCTTCAGCAGGTCGATATCGATATGGGTGGTATCGCCCACCAGGCCCAGAATGGCCTGGTGCACGCCATAGGACTCGTGAATGCGTACACCCTGGTTGGTCAGCCACTGCTTCAGATTGTCCAGCTGCTTCGAATTGTAATTTTCTTTCAAGACGATAATCATAATCAATTCCTCTGCTGTTTAAGGAGGCCGTTCTGCTGAACCTGCCGGACATAAAAAAACCCGGCAGGTGTTGCTTTACACTGCCGGGTCGATTTTCTCAATCTCTCGTCCGTTAGTCCGTATTCGGTTCCTTTACGAGCTGACGGTTTACAGCGGAAAGCAGTTTGGCTTTGCCCGTAAAATAATAGGCAAAGCGATAATAAAAGTAAGCCGCTGTAAAGGATTTCTTAAGCATAAAAAAGGAAGTTTGACAAAAAACGGAAAACTGTAATCGGGTTTGACAATGTGCTAATATATAAAGCCAAAATGCTTTGTCAAATGCATTTCGCAAAAAAAGTCCCGGTGGTCAGTCCCAAAGAATCAGAAATTGATATTTTCTTTTTCTCGCCTGCCCGGTTTGCAAAAAAGTTTTCCGGGCGTAAGGTATCGTGTCGCCTTGGAGAGGT
>JAAZIZ010000161.1 GCA_012800565.1 Lentisphaerota bacterium | reverse complement strand
GCATAGAACAGGCCATAGGGCTTCAAGTGCTCATTGAGATCGTTGGCAATCACCCCCGGCTCAACCGTGATCATCATATTGTCGGGGTCGATTTCCAGAATGCGATTCAGGCGTCTGGTGCTGACTACGATTCCACCATAAACCGGCACCGCGCCACCAGACAATCCCGAACCTGCTCCCCGCGGAGTCAGAGGGATGCATTCCTGGTTGGCCAGTTTGACTACCGCAGCGACTTCGGCTGCGGTAGCCGGAAAGACTACCGCTTCCGGCATGGTCCGGTAATAAGTGCCTGGGATTTCATCGTGGGAAAATTCCGCCAGTTTGTCCTGATCCTGGCAGAGTACCTGTGTATCGCCGACTATCTGCTGCAAAGCAGCAATCACAGCCGGAGTCACAGGCCGATATTTCACAACAGCGGCGGTATTCACAATACTCACACCAGCAAATAGATAATACAGAAAATGCACAACGGCGCGGAACAGCCGGACTGACTGCCCCGCTGCAGCTTAAATATATCGCCGCAAAAATAAATATCAACTGGCACAGCAGAGCCAGCCCAGATTCCAGGATATCTGTGGCCCCCCATACTCTCCCGGTTTTCCGTGGAAAAATCAGGCCGGTGGGGTTACGCCGCACCGGCCTGGTCAGTGGCTTCATTTGTAACGCGGATTGGGAATCACATCTTTCCCGAGCACCTCGGACAAGGGGTCGAGTTCGACCGCCGAGAAGCCCAGCCAGGAATGACGGCGGAAACCCTCCGCATACTTGAATTTGCCGGAGCGCTCTCCGAGCTCAGCGGCAAAATCCTTCATCACTTTCAGGTATGCATCCATGCCCTGGCTGACATCCAGCCATTCTTTCTGCGACTTATGGCAGGCCAGCATATCCCATTTCATATCCATGACCGGTTCGACGTTGACAAAGACCTCCGGCTCGATTTTCCGGCGCAGGCTGTCCATAAGCCCGTGGGGAGTGCTGTGGTAGATGGTCACATCATCCTGGATGGGGGGGCGGGGCGGATCGCACTTGGCATTCAACATGCCGCGGGCGAAAGCGGCGGTCACCGCCACCCGACAGGAGTTGATGTGGTCTTCCATATAGTCATCGAGCGACTGGGTGAAGATGATGCGGGGCCGCACCTCCCGGATTACGCTCAGCACCTTGCTGATCACCTCCCAGTTATGGAAGACCTCCAGGTCATTGCAGACTGAGGGGTGCCAGACGGCCCCTGCCAAGCGGCAGGCAGCCTGGCATTCGGCTTCGCGTTTGCGGGAAATCGTCTCAATGTCATCGACCGCGGTGCCGCAGCAGCCGTTGGCAATGGTCATATAGTGCACTTCCCAGCCCTGGCGTTGCAACATCAACATTGCTCCCATAGACATGAATTCAATGTCGTCAGGATGCGCCACCAGGGCTAATACTGCTGGTTTACTCATCTGGACGTATCTCCCTGTCCTTTAGTGCATTTCCACTTCACATTTGCCAATGCCGGGGCGATAGAAGTTGAACTGGACGTTGGGATGATCGGCCAACAGAGACATCGGTACCGCAGAATCAGGAATGCGCTTGCTGATCATCAGGGTGGTCAGACGCATACCGAAAGCGTTGTCGTGGCAGCCGGCCTGCCAGATTGAGACTTTCTCCGCTTTCCAGGTCTCCAGCGGACCAACTGTGGCTGCCCGGGTCGGCACCAGGGCGATGTTGCCGCCGCCGGAAGTACGGGCATTCTGCATCACCGTCATAGGATGCAAGTCCACGATACGAGTGCCCAGCTTGCGGTATTCCGCCGGAGTCGGCGGATTGTTGGCATATTTGCCCTCACGCTTCACGGGGTCATTGAAAGCCCAGTGCTTGACGTCACCCTGGCCACCCTGCATCAGCTTGCATTTAAATTGATCAAAAGTACGGCTGTAGGCCGCCAAGTCACCGCCGGGGTAATGCAGATTCTTGGCCGGGATGCGCAATTTCGGGCGGATATGATTGAAGCAGAGTTCATCGTTGCATTTGGCGAATGAGAGCGGATGCTCGGGGCCGACGGCTTTCCCGTCCTCGACCCACTCATCCATGCCCCAGAACTGGGCTTCGAGTTTGCCAAGATTCAAGTCCAGGGCATTGACCAGCCTTGCTACCAACGGCAGTTGTTCGGTGGGACCGATCGGTCCACAGACGCCGCAGGGATTATCCGGGGTGGACTGCTTCCAGGCCTCAATATATTCCAAGGCCTCGGCCAGGTAGAAATCCTCAATGGTGTCATACATGACGACTTTGAAGCCGGGGCGGCTCAATTTCTCCATGTCCTTCACGGTCAGCCTTGCAGTCTCAGCCACTAAATCTTCATGGATGGTGGTGTAATCCCACCAATCGGGAGCGACAACACTACGTTTTCTCATGCTCATTTCCTTTTCTTTGTTTTGCTGGTGGTTGGGGCAGAACAGGACTGATGGTCCGAAAAATTATCTTTCTGGCGATAATGCTGCCAGGGCCGGGCTCTAAGTAAATTTAGCCCCAGTTGCTTTTCTGTCAAGAGCAAGGCGGCAGAATTGAGCAAATTGGCACCCGGAAAGGTAGACTCAGTGCCGCCCCCGGGGCTCTGGGGTGGTTGGGGGAGGGAGTTGGCGAAGAGGGCTCATTTCTTAGTCGGACGGGTCGGACGGGTCAGACGGGTCGGACGGGTCGGACGGGTCAGACGGGTCAGACGGGTCAGACGGGTCAGACGGGTCAGACGGGTCAGACGGGTCGGACGGGTCAGACGGGTCGGACGGGTCGGACGGGTCAGACGGGTCGGACGGGTCGGACGGGTC